>JAJYAB010000050.1 GCA_021779775.1 Actinomycetes bacterium | reverse complement strand
GATAGCCGAGGTGACCGCCACTTCGTTCGGCTCGGCTCGTGCGGACGTCACCTATCTCGTGGCCGGACCGCCAGACATGGTGGCAGCGGTGCGCCGTGCACTGTCCGAGCTGGGGGTGCCCGACGCCCGGATGGCCAGCGAGGACCACGCATGACGAAGTGCCCGGAGTTCGCTTCGGACGCCGCAGCAGCGTCGGGCGCGTCGCAGCGACGGTGCCGCACCGGGAATGAGGTCACCGCGATGGCCGCCTATCGACAACCAGTCCGCCCACTCGTGACCGTAGAGGAGGTTTTGCGATGACCGACAGCGTGTACCACCCGGCGACGCGAGAGCTGGCGCAGCGACGCAAGGAGCTCGCTCCCGAAATCCACGAGGCCTTCGAGCGCTTCAGCCACGCGGTATTCGCCGAGGGTGCCCTGCCCGAAAAGACCAAGCAGCTCATCGCCGTGGCCGTCGCCCATGTGACGCAGTGCCCGTACTGCATCGCAGGCCACACCCAGCTGGCCCGGCGCAAGGGCGCGAGCCCAGAAGAAGTCATGGAGGCGGTCTGGGTGGCCGCCGAGATGCGCGCCGGAGGCGCCTTCGCTCACTCCACCCTCGCCTTGCACACGATGCAGGAGATGGAAGACGCCTCCGACGGGCCTTCCCCAGGACGCCGACCACCGGCTCGCGATGCCGGGAGCTGACGCGGCAGCGCTGCCTGCCGATGTGCTCGCCCAGGCCATAGCCCAGGCGCCCGATGCGGTCGTGATCGTCGACGCCGCCGGAGAGGTCCGGTACTGGAACAAGGGCGCAGAGCGCATCTTCGGCTACCAGGCCCACGAGATGCTCGGCTCGACGCTCGATCCCATCATCCCCGAGCGGCTGCGCCAACGTCACACCGAGGGCTTTCGATCGGCGATTGCCCGCGGCTCGAGCCGCTATGGCGACGACGACCTCCTCGCCGTTCCCGCCCATCACGCCGACGGGCGGATGATCTCGATCGAGTTCAGCGTCGCACTCGTGACCGCCGACGACGGATCCGTGGCGTATGTCTCCGCCATCATGCGGGACGTCACCGCGAGGCGCGCCCGAGAACAGGAGCTGCGCCGGCGGCGAGAGGCGCATGAACCAAGCCAGCCGACACCGTGACCGGGCGGGATGGCCGCTCGATGGCAGGCACCGCGCAGCTCATGGAGTTCCTGGCTTCCTCATCCATCGCGACGAAGCGCGATGAACGCTGGCCGCGCCCCGATCATGCAAGCTGCCTACGTGGAACAGCTCGGAGCGGCCGACGAGGTGCCGGTGGCGGGGTCCACGCCCGGATCACCGGGAACCTCCCCATCTTCTTCGCCGTCGAGGTGCACGCCCGCCTCGAAGCCGATCACGTGCATGGCCGCGTGATGGTCCGCCCATGACCCCCGCCTGGCTCTATGACCTTGCCTTGTGCCTCCACCTGCTCGGTGCGTTCTCCCTCGTCTCGGGAACCGTCGTCGCCGGGGTGGGCTTCGAAATGGCCCGTCGGCGCACCAACTGTGCGGAGATCGCCCTGTTGCTCGGCCTCGCACGGATCGGTGCCGTCCTGGTCGTGGCAGGAACCCTCTTCGCGGCTGGTTTCGGGCTGTGGCTGGTGGATCTCGGGCATTGGGGCTACGGAACGCCCTGGGTGGACGCGGCCATCGGTCTATTGACCCTGGTCGTCGTCATCGGGTCGATCGGCGGCCAGCGACCCAAGCAGGCGCGCAAGCTCGCCACCAACCACGCCACCGAGGACCTCCCGCCCAGCGCCGAGCTTCGCTTCCTGCTCGACGACCGCATCGCGATCGCGCTCAACTACCTCGCCGCGGTAGCCCTGCTCGCCATCATCGTCCTCATGGTGGTCAAACCCGGCTCGGCGCACCAGTAGCCGTCGCGCCGCCTCGAACCCGCATCCTCTCCTACGATCCTTGAGTAGGGCATGTGCATAGGGCTGCACAAGGCACGCCCTGTGTAGCGCCCTTTCGCCGCCGACCTGGCGGCGCGAACCCGCAGCGTGTCGGTCCGCGCCTGCCCTGGCGCGCCGCCCTTTTGCCCTATGCAGGAGTTGAGTAGGACCCCACAAACTCGCCCCACAAACGCAGAAGCCGCCGACCAAACATGCTGGTCAGCGGCCTGTGCATACGCAAGAAGGCGCGAAAGACGCCCGTACTTGGTGGCGGGGGTAGGATTTGAACCTACGACCTTCGGGTTATGAGCCCGACGAGCTACCAGACTGCTCCACCCCGCGGCGGTCCCTGGAGGTTAGCACGGTCGTCTGTAGGCAGAGCACGCCTGCCGGGCCAGCCCACGGGCGACCCTAACCACTGCCGTGCCGCAGCGCCACGTCAGACCGAAGCGGGGACGAGGACGGGAACGACGCAGCAGCAGCGGCCGCCGACGTGGTCGTGGTAGCTGGCGATCCCGCCGGCGTCCCCGACGACGATCCAGACCCCGCCGTGCCGGCCTCGACCTGCTGAAGCTGCTGCAGCACGTTTTGCAGGTTGGCCAGGTCCTGGCCATAGGCGGCGTAGTTCAACGCCTTCAGGTCGTTCTGGGCAGCAGCGAAGTCCTGGTTGGCCTGGCCGACCAACGCCTTCACCTGTGGGTTGACGGCAGGCACGGTTCCCCCGGCAGGCACGGTTCCCCCGGCGGGCACGCTGGTCGGCGTCGGCAACATCAGACCTTGGAACACATCGGCCAGTGCACCTTGCAAGGTGGGCTCCATCGCCACCTGGGTCGAGCCATTGGCTCCGCTGTAGGCCACGATGACGTACTGCAGCACCGGCACGGCGTTTCGTGCTGACGACACGTAGAACGGCCGGAAGTAGAGCATCGACTGGCCCACCGGCACCATGAGCACGTTGCCGAGCAGCACGTTCGACCCGTGCTGGTCGAGGTAGCTGATCTGTGTGGAGATCTGCGGGTTGGCCTGGATCCGCGCGTCGATCAGTGCCGGCCCGTCGACGTTCTGGCCCCGTGGCGTCACGAAGACCGTGAGCTGGCCGTAGTGCCCGGGATCCGATCCAGCCACCATGAAGCCCGACAGCGTCTGGATCTGGCCGGCCGACACCGGCACGAACGCGTCGATCAGGTTGTAGCTCACCCCGGTCTGTCCCGGAACCTGGAACGTCTCGTACAGCGGTGCCATGCGGGCGACCTGCCCGGTCGACACGACCTGGCCCTGGGCGTTGGTCGTGAACGTGGTGGCCAGGGCAGCATCGGGTGCACCCGATCCCGGGCTCTGGGAGATCGCCCACCCGTCCGCATTGTTGTAGAAGGCCGACGGATCCGTGATGTGGTAGCGGCCGTAGGCCGCCGCCTGCACTGTGAAGAGGTCTTCGGGATAGCGGATGTGCTCCTGCAGGTCGGCAGGCATCTTCGACGCCGGAGTGAACAGGGCGGGGAAGACCTTCTCCCAGGTACGGATGATCGGGTCGTTCGGGTCCATGACGTAGAACTTCATGGAACCGCTGTAGGCGTCGACGACGACCTTCACCGAGTTCCGGATGTAGTTGAAGGCCTGCCCCTGCAGCCCGCTCCCCGCCGCCACCGCCGACGTGTCAGCTGGCTGGCCATAGGGGTAGTTATTGCTTGTCGTGTAGGCGTCGAGGACCCACTCGATCCGTCCACCCACGAGCACCGGGTACGGATCGGAGTCGTAGCTTAAGAAAGGTGCGGCCTTCGTCGCCATGTCGGTGATGTCACGCACGAACATCAGCCGCGACTTGGCGGTGATATCACTGGAGATCAGGAGCTTCAGGTCGCCGAACCGCAAGGCGAAGGCGGCACGGGTAACGAAGTTGTTTAGGGGAATACCCCCGCTGCCGGTGTAGTGCGACTCCTTGTCCCCTCCGGTCGGCAGCTGGTAGTCGATCTCCGGCTGCTTCGAGTTGGCCACCACGTAGCCGGTGTCGCCGCTTGCCCCTGCCACGCCGAAGTAGACCGACGGCTGCAGGATCTGCGGAAGACCAGGTGCCGACACGGGTGGCACGTTCTGCACGTCGAACTTCGGCTGCCCGTTGGCGTCCGCCTTGTTGGCTGGCGAGATGATCATGCCGTAGCCGTGGGTGTACTGCAGGTGGGTGTTCACCCATCCGCTCGACGGCAAGTCGGCATCGTTGATCTGCCGGACCCCCACCACCTCCGGCGTCAGCTGCCCGTGCACGAAGTAGCGGTCGATAGCCAGCGTGTTGAAGGAGTAGTACGACTTCGTCTGCTGCAGCTTGGTATATGTCGGGTTGGTGAGCTCGGGGTCCCACAGGCGAACGTCGGACAGGGTCTGGGCGTCCGCCTGGAGCGTGGCGGCGGTCGCCGACTGGTCAGCAGCGAAATTCTCCTTCTGGATGTGATCGAGACCCATCGCCTGGCGGGTTGCCGCGATGTTGCGTGCGATGTACGGCTTCTCGAGCGTGTTCTGGGCGGGGTTCACCTTCAACGCCTGCACCACCGCCGGGTAGATGGCCCCAACCACAACGGCGACGAACGCCCACAGTCCGACAGCCAGCACAGGCAACGCCCATCCCCGCCGCCAGATGTTGGCCAGCAAGATAGCGGCCGCGGTGAGCGAGATGAGGATCAGCAGCTCGATCGCCGGCAGGCGGGCATGCACGTCCGTGTACCCCGCACCCTGGACGTAACCGTTACCAGACAGGTCGAGCCCATAGCGCTGCAACACGTACCCGAAGGCCTTCACCAAGGCGATGCACGCCACCAACACAGACAGATGCGCCTTGACCGCCGGAGCGACCCGGGGCGCGCCCGACTGCACCCTGATGCCGCCGCTCAGATAGTAGGCCACCGCCACCAGCACGACCGTCACCACCAGCGCGACGAAAGCCCAGCTCACCAAGAACGACTCGAACGGCAGCTTGAACATGAAGAACGCGTCGTTCTTGTGGAATTGCGGATCGGTGGACCCGGCACCGGTGAAGGAGATGCCGTTGCGGAACAACAGATAGTCCTTCCACTGACCAACCGCTCCGGAAGCGGCGATCAACCCCAGCACCAACGACACCAGGGTGCGTACCACCAACGCGTGGGGTGCGACGACCTGCTGGTATCGGCGTACCAACTCGTCCTCCGGCCCCACGCTCAGCTCGGCTGGAGCGAGCCGGTCGACGACGACGAGATTGATCCAAGCGAAGACGAAGAAGATCAAGGCAAAGGCGACGAACAGCCCAACCTTCACCTCCACCAGCCGACGCCAGACCGACGCGAAGTGGACGGAGCGGAACCACAGCTCATCGGTGAACACCATGGCCAGCGTGCGAAGCGACGCGATGAGCACCACCACGATGACCGCGATGATGATCAGAGCGATACGGCGGCGGCGGTGACCCCGACCGGGACGCGTCGGGGCGGGCATGTCGCTCGGGGTCCGCACGGGCCGGAGCTTACGTGGTTGCCGGTGTGAGGAGACACCGGCAACCAGCGTGCGCCGGCGGATGCAGATGTCCGGTGGGAAACGCCTCGCCTGGCACCACGGCGCCCGCCAGGGCGTTGTCGTCGCAATCCGGGCATTGTGCACCGTCGTCGTCGACCATCCAGCACATTTCGGCACCGGCAGGAAAGGCGCGCAGCACCGCGAGGGAGAACGCTGCAACAGCATGATCGCCGGCCAGGCGCTCGATACGGGCGCCCTTCCATTCGCGGTATGCGGCACCCATATGCTCGACGACTGCGGCATCGTCGTCGGCCACCGCCGATGCCTCCCGCAGCCGGCGGCGGAGGGGCACCGTGACCGCAGCAGCTAACTCGGCCGCCACCTCGTCGATCCCCGGCGGCTCGCCCTCGTCGTCGGCGTAAGCCATCCCGGCGCGAGCCGCGCCGAGAAGCTGCTCTACGCTGGCACGGCGATAGCGGTCGAGATGCTCGCCCTCCACGGGCAGCGCGGTTTCATCCCATCTGCCGGCACTCCGCACGCGGTCCAACAGGTCGTTCTGGTCGTCCTGCAAGGCTCGCTTCAGCCGCCGGGCCAGACGAGCCACGACGGGTGCGAGCAACGCATCGCGTCGGGCCAGCTCTGGCGGCAAGGCGCCATCGCCATCGCCATCGGATGACTGCTCCACCGCACCATCCCCGCCTACCGCACCATCCCCGCCTCCGAGACCTTCGCCCGCCACGGCGAGGGCCGCGCCACCCTCGTTGGCGGCCGGCTCGTGCTCGGGTGGCGCCGCTTCCCGCTCGGCGCGCAGTCTCGCGAAGAGCTCGTCGACCGACCCCGTCGCCGTCAGGAGGTCGCTGTCAGGCCCGGCATCGGCCTCGCCCGGATCTTCGGTGACCTCCGCCGGCTCTTCTCCTGCACCCGCTTTCTCCCCGCTTCCGGCGGGACGGACCGCTGCCTGGGCCGGGAGCCTCCTCGGAGCAGGCGGTGGCGTGACGACCACCCGGGCAAGGACCCGGACGTCTCCGGTGCTGTCGTCGTCACCAGTGGAACCCGCACCGGCGCCGGCGTCCGCATCACTGGAACCCGCATCCGCATCCGCATCCCCGTCCACCGGGGTGCCCTGACGCGCTGCATCCTCGGCCGCCCGGCGGGCCTCGTCCTCGGCACGGAACAGGTCGTCGGCAATCCGGTCGACCTCGCCTCGCACGCCGACGATCGTCTCGGCGAGCCGCTGGCGTCCGGCCCGTAACTGGTCGATCTGACTGTGGAGGACCCGGCGGCGCTTGGTGAGGTCGGCGAGAACCCGTGACCGCAGTTCCTGGGCCTCTTGCACCATGGCCCGGCAGTCGGTGCGCGCTTCGGCCAGCTGCGCTTCAGCCTGGGCGCGGGCGACCTCCACCAGTGCCGCCGCCTCGTCTTCGGCCCGACGCAGCACCTCGGTGGCGGAGGAGTCGGCAACAGAACGCTGGTCCGACAGGTACTGCTCGGCACGTGCCCGCAGGTCGCCCGCCTCTGCGGCAGCCTCGCTGCGCAGGTGCTCGGCCTCGGCACGAGCCTTGGCCACGACCTCGTTGGCGGCCTCGTGCGCAGAGCGCAGCACGCGGGCGGTCTCCTGGCCGAGCGATGCTGTCAGGGTCGCCTCGTCGAGGATGGGGTTGGCCGCACGGTGCTCGGCGTCAGCCACGGCATCGGCCATGCGGCGCTCGCGTTCGGCGGCTGCTCGCAATTCGGCGGCCACGTCAGCCAGGAACGCCTGGACCTCGGCAGGGTCAAAACCCCGGCGCACCGTGCCGAAGGTGTGATGGCCCACGTCGTCGGCCGCCAGCCGCCCAGAGGAGGAGATGGTGAGACGCCGGTCGTCGGACATGGGCGGAAGCCTACGGCTCCGACTCGCTCGCCACGCGATACCCCGGCTCGCCTCCCTCGGTGCCCACTTCCCCGGCACACCCTTGGCGCCGGCAGGCGACGGTCGTCAGGACCAGGGCGATACTTGCCAGTCCGTGGGCACGCTGGACCCGCCCGGGCCAGGCGGAGGCCCGGCGGCCGCCGCACCGAGGTGCCCGCCTATCCGACGGAGGTAGGCCAGCACCTGCCGCAACGACGTCACGCCGACCACAGTGAGCCCCGCAGGGGCGTGCGAACGGGCTTCGGCCGCGTTGGCTTGCGGCACGAAGAAGACCGAGGCTCCTGCCCGGTGGACGGCAACGGTCTTCTGGGCGATTCCCCCGACGGCGCCGACGGTGCCGTCGGGGCGGATGGTGCCGCTGGCCGCCACGGATTTGCCGCCGGTCAGGTCACCCCCGACCAGGGAATCGATGATCCCCAAGGTGAACGCCAGCCCGGCGGAGGGGCCGCCGATGTTGTCGGCCGACACCGACACCGGGAACGGCATGGCGTAGCTGGGCTGGGTGCCCATCCCGGGCACCAGCGTGCCCGGGTCGCCGATCCCGATCAGCGGCAGCCGGTGGGTCTGGACGACGTGCGAGCCGAGCGTCACCGACACGGTATGGCGGGCGGAGAGGTCTTGCACGGTGACGAACGTCACCGCCACCTGCTGGCCGGGCAGATGCCGGTCGAGCACCCGGACCAGTGTGGCCGGGTCGGGCGTCGCCACCCCGTCGATGGCGGTGACCACGTCGCCCACGTGCAGGACATGGGCGGCCGGTCCCTGGGGATCGAGGGCGTACACGGTGGCACCGACATCTCGCTCGGGTACGGAGTACCCGAGCTGGCGCAGAGCCACGGCACCAGCCGTGATCTGCGACTCGGCCATGTCCACCACGCCCTCGGCGTCGAACTGGCTGCTCGGGACCCCTCCCGTCAGGTCACCCTTGTGGACCAGGGCGGTGTTGTGGTCGAACATGTCGGGGATCCAGTCGATCGCCTTGACGTTGGCCACCCCCACGTCGGTGAGGAGCACCTGGCCGTGCAGGATGTGGCCCCGGTTCGCTGGCACCGTGATCAATGGGGCCACCGACTGCGCCTGTCCCGGCACGAGGGCGTAGTACGGCAGCGTCACGAACGAGGCCACGCCGACCGCCACGAGCACCACGGCCAGCGTCACCACCGTGACGACGACCCACCGGCGTCGAGGCCGGGGGCGCGGCAGGGGGGCCGGTAGGGTGCTGGCGGAGGTCATGGTCATGGCAGCGTGCTCACAACAGGGCCAACAGCCTGCCACGGATGGCGGGACGAACCGCTTCACCCCGGTGGTTGGTCCGCTCGCCCCGGTGGTTGGTCCGCTCGCCTCGGTGGCTGGTCCGCTGGCCTCGGTGGCTGGTCCGCTGGCCTCGGTGGCTGAGCGCCGTCGAACGGCCGCCCTGGCTGGTCACTTGGGCGACCTCGGTGCAGCCCGAGCTGCCGCTATCGACGAATGCTCCGACGTCCGGTCGGTCGGGTTCGGCGCGCTCGCCCGCCTCGGCCGGTTCGACGCAGCGGTGCTCCGGCGAGCGTTGGCCGATCCTGATCCGGAAGTCCGCCGCCGGGGTTGCGAGCTGGCTGGAGAGTTGGCGGGCCGGGGACGGAGGTGGCGCCAGCCGGCGGTTTCCCACATCGTCGACACCCTGGCGGACCTCGATCCCCTGGTCGCCGAGAGCGCTGCCTGGGCGGTGGGAGAGATGGGGGCGACGGTGCCGGCCGGCGCAGTCGAAGCACTGGCGACGATGGCAGGGAGCCACCGCGACGCTCGCTGCCGTGAAGCGGCAGTGGCAGCCCTCGGAGCCCTCGGACATGCCGCCGGCCTCGGTGCTGTCCTCGGCGCACTGGCCGACAAGCCACCCGTCCGGCGCCGCGCTGCGGTGGCGCTGGCGGCCTTCGATGCACCAGAGGCGGATGCTGCCCTCCGGCGCTGCCTCGCCGATCGTGACTGGCAGGTGCGCCAAGTGGCCGAAGTGCTCTTGGACCAGCCGCCGTCGGACTGACCGACGTATCCTGCCGCGAGCTGGAGCGTACACCACGTAGGCCGTCGGGATTCAGCGCTCGTCATCGACGAAGAGACGCCGCAACGTGTCGAACGAATCGAGGCAGTGCCCGGCGCCGATGGCGACGCACTCGAGCGGGGTGTCGACCAGATGCACCGGCACCGCCGTCTCGTTGGCCAACCGGTTCCCGAGGCCACGCAGGAGCGCCCCGCCACCGACCAGGTGGATCCCCTGGAAGGTGATGTAGATCGG
>JAJYAB010000049.1 GCA_021779775.1 Actinomycetes bacterium | reverse complement strand
CCGATCTGGCGCCTGCTCCCGCGTTGGCGACACCGGGTGACGGGAGAGCGGCGGCGTTATGGGTCCGGGATGGAGCATCACGGCCCGCTGGGACGTCCAGCGTGGCCCGGTCGGGATCCGGTGGCGCTCCTCCTGGCGCGTCAGACCGTTCGCGCCGTGACGAAGGACTGGGTCATCAGGCACCGGTCGGACTTGCTGGTCTGCGGCGGCTGGTACCGGCCACTCGCCCGTATCTCTAAGATGCCTGCGTTCGGCATCCGAGCCGACAGGGGGTCAGCCGTGCCAGCCATCGAGGTTGAAAACGTCGGAAAGACGTTCAGACCGGCGGTACGCGCGCTCGACAACGTCAGCTTCGCCGTCGAGCAAGGCACGGTGTTCGGGTTGCTCGGGCCCAACGGTGCCGGCAAGACCACCGTGGTCCGGGTGCTCACGACGACCCTGCGGCCAGACCAGGGGCACGCCGTGGTACTGGGCCACGATGTGGTCCGCTCGCCGCAGGCGGTGCGGAGCCTCCTCGGCCTGGCCGGCCAGTACGCGGCGGTCGACGAGAACCTGACCGGCCGGGAGAACCTCGCCATGGTCGGCCGCCTGAACCACCTGGGCAAGGGGGACGCCAAGCGGCGAGCCGTAGAGATGCTCGACCAGTTCGTGTTGGCGGACGCAGCCGACCGACCGGCCAAGACCTACTCGGGAGGTATGCGGCGGCGGCTCGACCTGGCGGCGGCCCTGGTGGCCAGTCCGCCGGTGCTGTTCCTCGACGAGCCGACGACCGGACTCGATCCCCATGGCCGCAACGACCTGTGGAAGGTCATCGAACAGCTCGTGGCCGGCGGCACCACCGTGCTGCTGACCACCCAGTACCTGGAGGAGGCAGACCGTCTGGCCAGCCGGATCGCCGTGGTCGACCACGGCCGGGTGATCGCCCAGGGGACACCCGGCCAGCTGAAGTCCGAGCTCGGCTCGACCGTCTTGGACATCACGCTGGCCGACGAGGAGACGGCGATCCGTGCAACCGGCCTGTTGGCGGGGGTCGGCGGCCGGGGCGCCGCCCGCAACGGGTGTTCCGTCGAGCTTCCGGTCGACGACGGGGCTCGGTCCGCCATGGAAGCGCTACGCCGGCTCGACGCCGGCAGCATCCTCCCGTCGGGGTTCACCATCCGTGAGCCCAGCCTCGACGACGTCTTCTTGTCGCTGACCGGACGGCGGGCCGAGCTCGGATCCGACGAGCGTTCCCCGGTGGCCCGAGCCGGCGAGCCGGCGCCGCAGGAGGTTTCCTCGTGACGATCGCCATGGTCCCGGCCAGCGCAGTGATGCAGGGTGCCGGAGCGAAGCACCGGATCCACTGGGCGGTGTCGGATGCGCTGACCATCACGAAGCGGAACCTGATCGGCTACGCGCGCGTTCCCGAGGCGCTCTTCTTCTCCACGGTGCAACCGGTCATGTTCGTGCTGCTGTTCCGGTACGTCTTCGGGGGGGCGCTCGGTGCGTTCACCGCAGCGCACGGGCTCCCCTACGTCGACTACCTGATGCCGGGCATCTACGTGCAGACGGTGGCCTTCGGCTCCGTCGGCACGAGCATCGGCTTGGCCGAGGATCTGCAGAAGGGGCTCATCGAGCGGTTCCGGGCCCTGCCAATCGCCCGATCTGCCGTGCTGGCGGGTCGCACGACGGCCGACCTGGCCCGCAACGTCGTGGTAGTCGCCATCACCACGGGCATCGGCTACGCCGTAGGCTTCCGCATCCACACCGGTGTTCCCGAGTTCCTCGGTGGGGTGGGCCTCGTCCTGCTGTTCGCCTACGCGTTGTCGTGGGGGTTCGCCATCGTCGGGCTGTCGGCGCCCAACAGCGAGACAGCCCAGGTCATGTCGTTCCCGCTGCTGTTCCCGCTGACGTTCGCCTCGTCGGCCCTGGTACCGGTGCAGACCATGCCGGGCTGGCTCCGGGGCTTCGCCACTCACCAGCCGGTGAGTGTCGTCATCAACGCTGCCCGGGCGCTAATGGCCGGGCCGAAGGCGGCGGTGCTGGCACATAGCTCCACGAGCACCCTGACGTGGACGGCACTGGCCTGGTGCCTCGGCGCGCTGGTCGTGCTGGCACCGGTCGCCGTGTGGCGCTATCGCACGAAGATCTGACGCCGGCTGCCCCGAGCCGTAGGGAGATCCACGGACAGGGCGGAGGGTGGGACCGGTATCCTCGGCACCGATGAACCCCATGGGGACGGGCCCGGGCGGCCCGGGCGGATGGAGCCTCATGCGGTCGTTCCGCCGCGACGACGCCGTCACCCGGCAGAAGCTCACCCCTGGCACCGTCCGCCGGATCGGCCGGTTCGCCCGGCCGTACCGTCGCATGCTCGGTACGTTCCTGGTGCTCATCGTGGTCGACGCCGTGATCGGTGCCGCCAACCCGCTCATCTACCGGGCCATCATCGACAACGGCATCGGCCACCACCGCACCCGGCTGATCGTCGGCCTGGCCGGGCTGGTGGCCGGGCTGGCCGTGGTCGACACTGCGCTCTCGCTGTGGCAGCGCTGGGTGTCGGCCAGGATCGGCGAGGGGCTCATCTTCGACATGCGGTCGCGGGTGTTCGAGCACATCCAACGCATGCCCATCTCCTTCTTCGTGCGGACGCAGACCGGTGCGCTCGTCACCCGGCTCAACAACGACGTGCTCGGCGCCCAGCAGGCGTTCACCGACACGCTGTCCTCCGTGGTCAGCAACGTCATCGGCGTGGCCATCGTGCTCGGCGCCATGTTCTACCTGTCGTGGTCCATCACGCTGGTCGCATTGGTCATGCTGCCCGTGTTCGTCTTGCCGGCACGCTGGGTCGGGCGGCGGATCCAGTCGTTGACCCGCGAGGGCTACGCGCTCAACGCCCAGATGAACACGACCATGACCGAGCGGTTCAACGTGTCGGGTGCCATGCTGGTGAAGCTGTTCGGGCACCCGGAGAGCGAGACCCGCTCGTTCGCCGAGCGAGCCGGGCGCGTCCGCGACATCGGCGTCACCCAGGCCATGTACACCCGGGTGTTCATGGCATCGCTGCTGCTCACCGCGTCGCTGGCCACTGCCCTGGTGTACGGGTGGGGCGGTGTGCTGGCGGCCAACGGCACGCTGATGATCGGCACGGTCGTGGCGCTGACCGCCTACCTGAACCGCCTCTACGGCCCGCTGACGGCCCTCTCCAACGTGCAGGTCGACATCATGACCGCCCTCGTGTCGTTCGACCGGGTGTTCGAGGTGCTCGACCTGCCTCCCATGATCGACGAGACACCCGGTGCCGTGCCGCTGCCATCCGGTCCGGCCACCGTCGAGCTCGACCACGTCGACTTCCGCTACCCCGCGCCCAACGAGGTGTCGCTCGCCTCGTTGGAATCGGTGGCCGTGCTCGATACCGCCCCGTCGAACCAGGTGCTGTTCGACGTCTCGTTCCGGGCAGAGCCGGGCCAGCTGGTCGCTCTGGTCGGGCCGTCAGGCGCGGGAAAGACAACCATCAGCCATCTGGTCCCCCGGCTGTACGACGTGCGACGGGGATCGGTCCGGGTGAACGGGGTCGACGTCCGGCAGGCAACACTCGATTCCCTGCGGCAGCGGATCGGCGTCGTCACCCAGGACGCCCACCTGTTCCACGAGACGATCCGCGAGAACCTCCGCTACGCCTGCCCCGAAGCCGACGACGAGCAGCTCTGGGCGGCGTTGCAGGCAGCGCAGATCGCCCCCCTCGTCCGATCGCTCCCCGACGGCCTCGACACGATGGTCGGCGACCGTGGGTACCGGCTGTCGGGCGGGGAGAAGCAGCGGATCGCCATCGCCCGCCTGCTGCTGAAGGCTCCCGACGTGGTGGTGCTCGACGAGGCCACCGCCCACCTCGACTCCGAATCGGAGGTGGCCGTGCAGGTGGCGCTGCGGCGGGCGCTGGCCGGAAGGACCTCCCTGGTCATCGCACATCGGCTGTCGACCGTGCGCGACGCCGATCTCATCCTCGTCGTGGTGGGCGGTCGCATCGTCGAGCGGGGACACCACGACAGCCTGCTGGCCGCCGGCGGCGTCTACACCGAGCTCTACCAGACCCAATTCGCCCAGCAGGCCGGCCAGCCCGGGCAAGTCCCCACAGGCTAGGCGCTGACCACCATCGTGACGGACGAGACGGCTACTACAACGCCCACGGCGGCACCTGCACCACCACCGAAGCCGCTGCTGCGCGGGTGGATGCACCTGGCGGCGTTCATCGCCATGCTGGTGGCCGGGCCGCTCTTGGTGGCTGCCGCCCCGACGACCGGGTCGGCTCTGGTGCTGAGCGTCTACGTCCTGGCCATCCTGGCGCTGTTCGGGGTGAGCGCCGCGTTCCACCGGATCACCTGGCAAGAGGCGAGCCGGCGCCGTATGCGGCGAGCTGACCACGCCACGATCTTCCTGGCCATCGCCGGAAGCTATACCGCCATCGCCGGCCTGGCCCTCACCGGCTGGGCGCGCTGGACGATCCTCGGTGTCGCGTGGATCGGTGCGGCAGCCGGCATCACCGTCCGGCAGATGTGGCTCGACGCTCCCAAGTGGGCGGTGGCCGTACCCTACGTGGTGGTCGGATGGTCGGCCTTGCTCGTGCTGCCGCAGCTCTGGCGGGCACTCGGAGGTAGCGGCTTCGCCCTCGTCGCCCTCGGAGGATTGGCCTACAGCACCGGCGCCGTCGTCTACGCCCTCCGGCGCCCGGATCCGTCGCCACAGGTGTTCGGCTACCACGAGGTCTTCCATGCCTGCACGATCGTCGGGGCGGCCTTGCACTTCGCCGCCATCGGCATCTACGCGCTGCCACGAGCCTGAGTGGAGGATCCGCCCATGATCGTCGAGACCGGGTGGACATCGGCAACCGGTACCCTTGACCAGGGGATAAGAAGGGATCCGGGTGGCGACCGCACACGGCGACAGGAAGACGAGACGCCAGGGGCGGCGGGGTCGGACAACACAGCGCGAGGTGGGCGACGTCCTGCGCGCTGCCCGCCTGCAGGCCTGCATGACGCTCTTCGACGTGCACCAGCGAACCAGCATTCCGCTTCCGTTGCTGGAGACGATCGAAGACGGGTACCTTTCGCGGTTCCCTGACCAGCAGATGCTGTCTCAGGCGGTGCGCCGGTTCGCCGACCTGGTGGGATTGGAAGCTGGACCACTGATCGACATGGCCACCGCCCGCTGGCTCCACGGACCTGGCGCGCCGTCGGCCATGGTGTCGGTCGGAACCCGGACGGGCCCGGGCGCCGGAGGTTCCGCGCCGGTGCTGGCAATTCCACCACCGGTAGCCGGCACATCAGGCGCTGCCGGGATCGATCCGGTGGTCCGCGCCGATCCACCGACTGCTGTGGTCGACCTGTCGGCGATCCGGTCCCTCGCCAATGCGCCGGCGACGGGTGTCGTACCGATGGTGACGGGTGCTGTACCGGCCGAGAACCCTGTACCGACCGAGAACCCAGCGGGTTCTGCGTTCACCACCACGGCTCAGATCCCCGCAGTGCAGCCGCAGCGCCGACGGCCGAAGCCTCCGCTGGCGCTGCGGCTGGCCGTCTGGGCCGCCGCGCTGCTCCTCGCCGGCTCGGCGGGCGTGCTCGGCCTGCACCGCCGGCTGCCGGCATGGATTCATCGGACAGAACGGGCCCTGCAGTCCGGCAGATCCAGATCGTCGTCGCCCACCGTCTCCAACCCGAGGACGAAATCAGCCATGCCGTCACCGGTGTCGGTGACCCCGGTGGATGCCGCCGACGGAACCGTGTCCGTATCGGCGGCAACGTTCACCGTGGTGATCGGTGCGCTCGCCCCCGCCTGGGTGCAGGTCACCGCACCCGGTGCGACGCAGGCGGAGCTCGCTGGCATCCTGCAGGCCGGCCAGACGAAGACGTTCGACGTCTCCGGGGGCCCGCTGACCGTCGTGTTCGGGGGCGCCCACGTCCTGGTGGCCATGCAGATCGGGGGCAGGACCGTCCCTAATTGGTTCTACGTTCCGCCCGCCGCTCCGTACACGACCACCTTTCGGACAGTGACGAAGCTCTCAGCGTCAGGGACCGGCGGGTGAGTGGGACGACCGCAGCCCACGTCAGACGCCCAGCTGCTCCCGCAGGACGGCGACAGCGTCATCGATGCGGTCCACGAGACGGCCCCCCGCCGTGGCCAGGCGGGGATCCCTGCCGCCCCCTCCGCCGCCGATGACCGGTGCAACCTGCTTGGCGATAGCGGCTGCATCCCCGGCGCCATCTGCCAAGGCGACGACGAGGGCAACCGAACGCTGGTCGGGTGTGCCGACCAGCGCCACGGCATGCACGCCGCCCACCTGACGGACGGCCAACGCGAGTGTGCGCAGAGACCCCTGGTCCCGCCCGTCACAACGGGCCACCACCGTGCCGCCGACCGCTTCGGCCGCCAGCCGTGACGCCATGCCGGCGTCCACCTCCACTTCCAGCGAGCGCCGGGCACGATCAGCGGCGCGGGAGTGCTCTTGTAGGCGGCGCAGGGCGTCGGGGGCCTCGTCAGGGCTCACCCGGAGTGCCCCAGCGATGTCGGCAAGCAGGGCGGTACGCCGCCGCACCTCGGCGCGAGCAGCCAGCCCGGTAACCGCTTCGAGACGCCGAAGGTTCGACCCGATCGACGACTCGCTGCGCACCAGCATGCCCCCGATCTCCCCGAGGGAAGACACGTGGGTGCCACCGCACAGCTCCACGGACTCGTCACCGGCTCGGACCACCCGGACCACGTCGCCGTACTTCTCCCCGAAGAAGGAGATGGCGCCGGCGGCGACCGCCTCGGCCTTGGGCATCTCCTCGACACGGACCGGACGGTCGCCCATGATCTGCGCAGCGACCAGATCCTCCAACGCCGCCAGGTCGTCAGTGGTGAGCGGTGCATGGTGGTTGAAATCGAACCTCAGCTGGTCCGGGGCGACGAGCGAGCCCTGCTGGCGGAGGCTGTCGCCGAACATCGTCCGCAGCGCCCAGTGCAGCAGGTGGGTAGCGGTATGGCTCCGACGCAACGCCGCCCGGTGGTCCCCGTCCACGCGTAGGAGGAGAGACTGGCCCGGCCGGATCCACGCGCCGCCCTCCACGACGTGGCGAACCAGGCCGGCAACCGCCATGTTGGTATCGACGACGCGGGCCGTGCCTGCATCGCCACCCCTTCTCGTCATGGTTCCGTGGTCGCCCAGCTGGCCACCGCCTTCGGCGTAGAAGGGCGTGCGGTCGGTGAACACCTCGACGACCCCCGGCATCTCGGACGGCACGACCCCCACCACGGTGGCTTCAGCCTCGTTCGTGGTGTAGCCGATGAACTCCGTCCGCCCGGCCTCGTCGAGTATTGCCTGGTAACGGTCAGCTCTGCCAGGCTCCCCGCCGCTTGCCTGGTCGGTTGCGCCACGAGCCTGCTGACGCTGTGCCGCCATCGCCTCGTCGAAACCGGCCACGTCGACCGACACACCATGGTCCGCGGCGATCTCGCGGGTAAGGTCGACAGGGAAGCCGAACGTGTCATGCAGTCGGAAGGCGTCCGCACCGGAGATCTCCGTGGTGCCGCCAGCCATCAACTGGTCGAGCGTTCCCAAGCCCAGGGTCAGCGTCTCCTGGAACCGGTGCTCTTCGCGGTCGAGGGTCTCGGCAACCGTGCCGGCGAATGTCGCCAGCTCGGGTGCGCTGGCCAGCATGGCAGCCACGACCGCACTGGACATGGCCGCCAGCACCGGGCGCTGAGCGCCGAGCCGCTGGGCGTGTCGTACGGCGCGGCGGATGATCCGCCGCAGGACGTAGCCCCGTTCGGTGTTGGAGGGGACCACCCCGTCGGCGATCAGGAACGTGAAGGCGCGAGCATGGTCGGCCAGGATGCGCAGGCTGACGTCGTCTTCCGCACCAGCCCCGTAGCTGGCCCCGGTCAGCTGCTCGGCCGTCGCGATGAGCCCCCGGAGCACGTCGGTATCGAACACCGACGTGGTGTCTTGCACGATGGGAAGCAGGCGTTCGAGCCCGGCCCCAGTGTCGATGTTGTTGCGCGGCAGCGGATCGAGGGTTCCGTCGGCCTGTCGGAAGAACGACATGAAGACCAGGTTCCATACTTCGACGAACCGCTCCACGCCTCCGTGCTCGGGCCCACCGTCGTCACCGAGCTCCGGTCCCTTGTCGTAGAAGATCTCCGACGAAGGGCCGCACGGCCCGGTCGGCCCCATCTCCCAGAAATTGTCGCTGCCGAGCCGTTGGACCCGCTCGGCTGGAACGGCGGTGAGCGACGTCCAGAGCTCGAACGCCTCGTCATCGGTGTGATGCACCGTGACCCACAGGCGATCAGCCCCGATGCCCAGCACCCCGGTGAGAAACGACCACGCGTGCGCGATCGCCTCG
This sequence comes from Actinomycetes bacterium, assembly GCA_021779775.1. Lineage (GTDB taxonomy): Bacteria > Actinomycetota > Acidimicrobiia > Acidimicrobiales > UBA8190 > JAJYAB01. The sequence continues at coordinate 1,210 of JAJYAB010000049.1, read as the reverse complement.
GCCTTGAAGTAGTCGCCGAAGCTGAAGTTGCCGAGCATCTCGAAAAACGTCAGATGCCGGGTGGTGCGGCCGATCGCATCGATGTCGTCGTGCTTGCCGCGCACTCGCACGCAACGCTGGGACGAGGTTGCCCGCAGGAACGGAGCAGGCTCCTCGCCCAAGAAATACGGGATGAACGGGACCATCCCGGCGTTGGTGAACAACGGCGCTGCCGGATGTGCCGGGATCAGCCCCGCAGACGGCACGAGCACATGTTGACGATCGGTGAAGAACCGTAGGAATGCGGCACGGACCTCGTCGGCTGTGGTGGGCGGCATGGGTTCCAGTTCAGGCAGCCGAGCGAGGTCGGCGATCGTCGTCGGGCGGCCCAAGGCCGTGCCGGAGATCCTGGCCCCGACGCCGCCATCCTAGGTCGCCCCCAGCCCCCTGTTCGGCGGCTCGGCTCCAGAGATCCGTCGAGGCTGGCCCAACCTGGGATACATGACTCCCCCCGGTGCGACCCGGGCCGCGACACGGCCGCATGAGGAAGCCTCCGGTGCGCGCACACCGGCGTTCGACAACTGTCACCCGGCCGCTGTGGATGCCATGCTGGGCACCACCAAGGCAACGGTCACTACCAGCGAACGGAGACCAGAACGATCATGAAGGTCGATCTCATGACCGGCGGCCTGCCATTGCGCCGCATGCAGCAGTTGGCCCGAGACGCGCACCAGGCCGGCTTCTCGGGGCTCGTCGTCACCGAGGCAGGCCGAACTGCCTATCTCAGCTGCGCCGCAGCCGCCCTCGCCGCCGACATCGACGTGCTCACCGGCATCGCCGTGGCGTTCCCCCGCAGCCCTACGGTCACGGCATCCGTTGCCTGGGAGCTTGCCGACGCTACCGCCGGCCGGTTCCGCCTGGGTCTGGGCACCCAGGTTCGTGCCCACATCGAACGGCGCTACGGCACCGCGTTCGATCACCCCGGGCCCCGCATGCGTGACTACGTCGGCGCGCTGCGCGCCCTCTTCACCGCCTTCCGAGAAGGTGGCGGCCTCGATCACGACGGTGACTTCTGGAAGCTGTCGCTGCTGCCCCCGATGTGGTCACCGGGACCGATCGGGGTATCCGATCCTCCGATCGACATTGCCGCCGTCAATCCCTGGATGCTCCGCCTGGCTGGTGAGGTCGCCGACGGCGTCCATGTGCACCCGCTGAACACACCGACCTATCT
>JAJYAB010000048.1:3215-9916 GCA_021779775.1 Actinomycetes bacterium | reverse complement strand
GACTGCGCCCCCCGAAAGGGCATCCGAGACCAGCTCGCTCACACGCTCGAACTGGGGTCGGTTGTTGATGGGTCCGAGGCGAACATCGGCTTCGGTGCCGGCACCGACTTTCACCGATCGGGCCCGTTCGGCGAGCCCGTCCACGATCCGGTCGTGCAACGACTCCGGGACGTACACGCGCTTGATCGCGGAGCACACCTGGCCATTGTTCTGGAACGCCCCCCAGAACAACTTGTCGACCATGGCATCGACATCGACATCGTCGAGCACGATGGCAGGATCGTTTCCGCCGAGCTCCAACGTCACACGCTTCAGGTCGGGTGCTGCGGCGGCGGCCACCTTCTTCCCCGTGGCGACCGAGCCGGTGAAGCTGATCTTCCGGGGAACCGGATGCCCGGTCATCGTGGCCCCGAGCGGGTCCTGGCCGCTGACCACGTTGAGCACGCCCGGCGGGAGCACCCCGCGCAGAATCTCACCAAGCTTCAATGTCGAACGTGGCGTGAAGGGCGAGGGCTTCAGCACCATCGTGTTGCCCGCCACCAGCGCGGGAGCGATCTTCCACGACGCCAGGACAAGCGGGAAATTCCACGGTGTGATGGCAGCCACGACGCCGAGAGGCCGGTGGATGACCTCGACGAAGGCACTCTCGTCATCCTGGAGGACCTGCCGCGGCAGCTCGAGACCGGCGTAGTACTGCAGCCACATCGCCGCGCCGTACACTTCGAAGGTCGCTTCCCCGAGGGGCTTTCCCTGCTCCTGGGTGAGTATCGGCGCGATGTCGTTCGCCGACGCCATGAGCACGTCGGCTGCCTTTCGCAGCGCGTCGCGTCGGGCTGCCTCGTCAGCACGCCAGCCGCGGTACGCCTTGGCGGCAGACTCCATCGCCGCGTCGAGCTGCTGCGCGGTGCAGTCGGGCGCCTGTGTCTCCGGCGCTCCCGTCGCCGGGTTCACCACGTCGAAGGTTCCCTCGGTGCTGACCAACTCCCCATCGATGGTCATCGTCACGTCACTCACGATTGCCCCTTCCTCGCTACCAATGACACGCTACCAATGACACATTGCCACATGGCCACCCCCGCACCAGCCAGCGCCGGCAGCTACGAGACCCGGGGGACGCAGCTCCAGGGCGCCCGCGGTGGTGCACTGCCTGCGGGCATGGGCACCGGAGATCTCGGTCACGACGGGGACACCGCCTCGTCGGCGGCCAGCTGCTCCAGGCGCTGCAGCACGTCGACCAGCTCGGCGACCATGTCGAGCACGACGCGGGCAGCCGGTCGTACCGTGCGCATGCTGCCCACGACCTGTCCCACGAAGTACGTGACCAGCTCGTTGGCCCCCGTCTCCGGTTGGTGTGCGACCCGGTTGATCCGCCGCATCGCATCGCCGACCAGGATCGGCTGCAACGGCATCATCAAGGGCTTCGGCGCGTCTGCTGCCTCCCACGCATCAGTCCACGCGGTCCGCAGCATCCGCGCCGGCTTGCCGGTGATGGACCGGGACCGTACCGTGTCACCCGGACCTGCCCTGAGGTACTTCTCCTTCACCGCAGGCGGCGTCTCTGCCTCCTCGGTGGTCAACCAGACCGAGCCACACCAGACGCCCTCGGCACCGAGGGCCAAGCCAGCAGCCAGCTGGCGGCCGCGGGCGATACCTCCGGCCGCCAGCACCGGCGTCGGCGAGACGGAGTCGACGACCTCGGGCACCAGCACCATCGTGGCGATCTGCCCGGTGTGGCCGCCCGCTTCGGTGCCCTGGGCGACGATCATGTCCGCACCCGCGTCGCGATGATGGACCGCGTGCTCGACCGAACCAGCCAACGCAGCGACGGGTACGCCCGCTGCCCGCGCCCTGGTGATGAGGTGCTCGGGCGGGGGGCCGAGGGCAGACGCGATCAACCCGATGCGGTGGTCGAATGCGACGTCGAGCAGTGGAGCCATGCTCTTCGGGTCAATGCGCATCCCGCCGAACTCCCGGACTTCCCCCTCGTCGCCCGCCGGCAGCCGGGGAACGCCATAGCGGTCGAGCAGGTCGTCGAGCCATCGGCGGTGGCTGTCCGGGATGAGGTCGTGCAAGGAGGAGACGTCCAGGCCACCGGTCTCCTCACCGGCATAGTGGGTGGGGATGAGGAGGTCGACTCCGTATGGGCGTCCACGGGTCTGCTCCTCGATCCACCGTAGGTCGATGTCGAGTTGCTCGGGGGTGTGGGCGACGGCACCGAGAACCCCGAACCCGCCGGCGTTCGTGACCGCTGCGACCACGTCGCGGCAGTGGCTGAACGCGAGGATGGGAAGATCGACACCGAGAAGGTCAGTCACGGCAGTGCGCACGAACGAACACCATAGAACCCTGCCGGGCTGCGCGCCACGCTCGACAGCGATCGTCTCATGTCGTGTGCCGCCCTCGCGCTGTCGGCGACGGCACCTGGCGCTGGCGGCGCCTACTCCTCGACGAGCTCGATCAGGGTGCCGAACGCGCCTTTCGGGTGGACGAACGCCACCGTGGTGCCCCGCGAGCCGGGACGAGGCCGCTCGTCGATGGTGCGCCCACCCGCATCCTTGACCGCCTGGAGCGCCTCGGCGCAGTCGGCCACCCGGTAGCCCACATGGTGGATGCCCTCACCCCTGGCGGCCAGGTACTTGGCCACCGGTGACGAATCGCGGACCGGGGTCAGCAACTGCACGTACGAGTCGGCCACCTTCAGCAACGCCTCCTCCACACCGTCGGACTCGATGCGCTCGCGGTGGGCCACCGTAGCCCCGAACACCGATCCGTAGTAGGCGACGGCGGCGTCGAGGTCATGCACGGCAATGGCGACATGGTCGATCTCCGTGAGCAGGCCGCTCCCCCCGCTCGGGTGCCCGGCGCCGTGCCCGATGCTCATGCCCCGTGCCTGCGGAAGGCGGTGAAGCGCTCTTCACCGATCGCCGCTCGCCGCTCGGGGTCGTCGATGCCGAGCCCCTCCTCGGGCGCCAGGCAGAGCACGCCGATCTTTCCTTCGTGCAAGTTATGGTGGACCTGGTAGGCGGCCTCCCCCACCTCGTGGAGGGGGTAGACGGCCGACAGCGGCGGATGTACCTTTCCGTCACAGATCAGCTGGTTGGCATCCCAAGCCTCGCGATAGTTGGCGAAGTGCGAGCCCTTGATGGTCTTGAGCTTCATCCACAGGTGGCGGTTGTCGTACTCGATCATGTACCCCGAGGTTGCCGCGCAGGTGACGACGGTGCCGGCCCGCTTGCAGACGAAGACCGACGCCCCCATGGTCTGGCGGCCCGGGTGCTCGAAGACGATATCCGGATCGTCACCCACCAGCCCACGGATGTCCTTGCCGAGACGGCGCCACTCGGCCTCGTCCTGGGTGTGCTCGTCCTTCCAGAAGCGGTAGCCAGCCGCCTTCCGGTCGATGACCGCCTCGACCCCCAGGTCGTGCAGCAGCGCCGCCTTGTCTGGCGACGACACCACGCCGACCGGGATGCCCCCGCCGTTGCGGACGTGCTGAACGGCATAGCTGCCGATGCCACCGGTGGCGCCCCACACCAGCACCTTGTCGCCTTGCTTCATCTGTGCCCCGTTGCGCGACACGAGCATCCGGTAGGCGGTCGAGTTGCACAGCGCATTAACGGCCGCCTCCTCCCAGCTGAGATGCGACGCCTTGGGCATCAGCTGGTTGGCCTTCACCAACGTGAGATCGGCCAGGCCGCCGAAATTGGACTCGAAGCCCCATATCCGCTGGTTGGCGGCCAGCATGGAGTCGTCGTGCGCACTCGGGTCCTGGTCGTCGAGGTAGTTGCAGTGGACGACGACTTTGTCTCCCGGCTTCCAGTTACGGACGGCCGAGCCCACCCTGACGACGACACCCGAGGCGTCGGAGCCGACCACATGGTAGGGCAGGGCATGCCGGGCGCCCCACCGGCTCTCGCGGGCAAGGCGGTCGAGGAAGCCGAACGTCGGCAGCGGCTCGAAGATCGAGGTCCACACCGTGTTGAAGTTTATGGCCGAGGCCATCACCGCCACATAGACCTCGTCAGGCGCCATCTCGGGCACGTCGACGTCGGTGACGTGCAGCGACTTGCGGGGGTCCTTGGCGATCGAGTCGACGCCTTCGAACATTCCGGCGTCGTCTCGACGTACCAGTGCGGCCCGGTATTGCCCGGGCAGGGGGATGGCCGCCAGCTCCCCGCCACTCGCCCCGGCCAGGATGGCGTCACAGAAGGCTTGCATGGCCCAACACGATACTCGTACCGGGATGCGGTCATCGGGGGGCTGGCGCCGAGACCCGCCGCGAGACCATGTGCAGATGCGACGCGCTTGTGAGATCGCCGTAGACTGCTGACCACTCGGCGGCTGTCGCACGCCGCCCTGCCCCCGGAGGTGGTCATGCCCGGTTCCGTCATCCTCGCAGGCGCCCGCACGCCGATCGGCAAGCTGTCCGGCGCGCTCGCCGGCTTCAGCGCCATGGACCTCGGCGGGTTCGCCATCGCTGCGGCCCTCGAGCGTGCCGGGATCACCCCCGACCAGGTGCAGTACACCTTCATGGGCCAGGTGCTCCAGGCAGGCCAGGGCCAGATCACGGCCCGCCAAGCGGCCGTGAAGGGCGGGGTGCCGATGGACGTGCCTGCCACCACCGTCAACAAGGTCTGCCTTTCGGGCCTCAACGCCCTGTACCTGGCCGACCTGATGATCCAGGCCGGTGAGGCCGACGTCGTGGTTGCCGGCGGCATGGAGTCGATGACCAACGCGCCCTACCTGCTGCCCGGCGCACGGGCCGGCTACCGCCTGGGGGACCAGACCGTGGTCGACTCGTTGATGCACGACGGGCTGTACTGCCAGTTCGACCGCTGCGCCATGGGCCTCGGCACCGAGCAGTACAACCGGGTCGCCAAGATCTCCCGCGAGCGGCAGGATGCCGCTGCCGCCTTGTCCCACGAGCGGGCCGCCACCGCCATGAAGGACGGGCGACTGGCCGACGAGATCGTCCAGGTGGGCGTGCCGCAGCGCAAGGGTGACCCGATCGTCGTCGACTCCGACGAGGGGGTGCGTCCCGGTACGACGGCCGAGTCTCTCGGTGGCCTCCGCCCGGCGTTCGACAAGGACGGCACGATCACGGCCGGCAACGCCAGCCAGATCTCCGACGGTGGGGCCGCTGTAGTGATGGTGTCGCGAGCCAGGGCTGAGCAGCTCGGCATCACCCCATTGGGAGAGATCCTCTCGTACGGACAAGTGGCAGGCCCGGACGCCTCGTTGCTCTACCAGCCGGCAGCAGCCATCGAGCAGGCCCTCGGCAAGATGGGCAAGGCGGTGTCCGACGTCGACCTGTTCGAGCTGAACGAGGCGTTCGCCGTCGTGGGGCTGGCCTCTTCCGACCGGCTCGGCATCACCGAGGATGTGGTCAACGTCAACGGGGGGGCCATCGCTCTCGGCCATCCCATCGGCATGTCGGGGGCTCGTCTGCCGCTCACCCTTCTCCACGAGCTCAAGCGGCGCGGTGGTGGCACGGGCGCCGTGGCGCTGTGCGGCGGCGGCGGCCAGGGCGATGCCATGATGGTGCGCACCATCAGCTGAGCACGGTCGCCGAGCACCGGCCGGTTCGCTGCAGAGCGAAGTGGCGGCACGTGCCAACAGACGGGCCGAATGCGGTGTTCGATGCCGATATTCCCGTATGGGTAGCCGGCTGCCCTCACGGGGCGTCACGCTCACCCGCAAGGAGGCGGCCCGGAAGCCGTTGCCCATACAATAAACGAGGGGCCTGTGGACGGCAGTAAGCCGGCGCAGGGACGAAGAGGGGGAGCTGCTGGCTGTGAGCGAAGCAGATGTCGGTGCCACGTGCCAGAGCCGGGTGGCCGATCGCCCGGCGTCGATCCCGCGCAGCCGGTGGCCACGGCGCATCCTGGTGGGCTCGGTGGCCGCCGGGTTCGGGGCGGCACTGGGCTTCCCAAGCAGCCCCGTCGCGCATCGTGCACCTCTGCCACAATCCTACGAGGCACAGGACTGGGCCGGGCTGGCGATAGACGTGCCGCAACCACCGACGCTCGTGCCCAACCCGATCGCCGGCTCTGCTGTGGTGCCCGCCACCCCGGTGCCCGCCACCCCGGTGCCCGCCACCCCGGTGCCATCGACCGCAGGACGTCCACTGGCCTGCAATGGCCTCTTACCGACCTCGCCGACCTCGCCGACCTCGCCCACCTCGGCCGCACCAGCCGCACCAGCCGCACCGGCCGCACCGGCAGCCGAGCGCGGGACGGCCCCGCCGAGGTTCGTCCTGGCCGCGGCGCACCCCGGCGACCAGCAGGCAGTCCTCACGGGATCCGTGTCACCGACCACCGGCACCAGCACCAGCACCAGCACGACCAACCCGGGCCAAGCACTGAGCGGCTTCCTCGGCGGGGTCGTCACCGGTGTCTCCGGGCTCGTCAACAGCGCCTTGGGACTGGTGAACGGCGTGATCGGCACCCTGGGTGGCAAGCCGGTGGGGGGCAGCTCCGGAGGGCTGCCAGGCGTGCTGCCGGTTCTCGCTCCGTCGATTCCGGCACCCAGCGCCGCTGCCGGACCGGCGCTGGCACAGAAATCGACAGCGCTGGTGCCGGCGCCAATGGCAGTGCCGGCTCCGGCACTGCCACCGCCGAGCGGCGCAGCAGCCCTGAGCCCGCCCCCGGCCACCCCCGGACCACCGGCGTCCCCCCACGCCGTGCTCCCGAGCAACAACC
>JAJYAB010000048.1:0-3205 GCA_021779775.1 Actinomycetes bacterium | reverse complement strand
CAGTCGCCACGAGAGACGGTGAAGTGCGGGTGGATGCAGCAGTCGGCCAGGCTGGTCTGCTGGAACCAGAAGGCGTCGAGGACGTGAACGTGGTGCCCGGCCTCCAGCAGCATCGGGTGCTCGCTGATTGGCTACGGAACGGTCGGCGCCACCGAAGCGGGCGAAACCCCGGCCCAGTCGGCGGCCGTCACCGATGCCCTCGGCCTGCTCGGCATCCCCTACGTGTGGGGCGGTGAATCGACCGGCGGGTTCGACTGCTCGGGACTCGTGCAGTTCGTGTTCGGATCGGCCGGCGTGACCTTGCCCCGGGTGGCCCAGAACCAGTATGACGCGGGCCCCGCCATCCTGCCGGGCATGCGGGTCGTCCCGGGAGACCTGGTCTTCTTCGGAACCGGTCCGACCGGCGTCAGCCACGTCGGGATCTTCGTGGGCGACGGGCTGATGGTCGACGCCCCGCATACGGGGAGCGTCGTCCGGCTCGACAAGGTGGCCGGCTTCGAGCCGATCGTCGGGGTCACCGGCCCCGGCGGCCAGCAGAGCACCTGATCCGGCCCCGGCCCGGAGACAAATAAGGCCCCGGCCCGGAGACAAACAGGGCACTCCTAGGCGTCGATGTCATGCCGTCCCTGGAGCGCCCGGCCCAAGGTGAGCTCGTCGGCGTACTCCAGGTCTCCCCCGACGGGAAGGCCACTGGCGATCCGGGTGGTGCGCACCCCGAGCGGTTTCAGCAGCCGGGCCAGGTACATGGCGGTGGCTTCACCTTCGAGGTTGGGATTGGTGCACAGGATCACTTCGGCGATCCCTTCCGCGTCGATCCGGCCGAGGAGCTCGCGGATACGGAGCTGCTCCGGCCCCACGCCCTCGATCGGGTTCAGCGCCCCTTGCAGCACGTGGTAGCGGCCCTGGAACTCGCCCGTCTTCTCCACCGCCACGATGTCGCGCGGGTCCTCCACGACACATATCGTGCTGGCGTCGCGCCGCGGGTCGGCACATACCGAGCACTCGTCGCCCTCGGCCACGTTGCAGCACCGGGGGCAGAGCGTGGTCCGCTCCTTGACCGCCACGATCGCCGACGACAGCCGGAGGGCGTCCTCGGGAGCCACTTTCAACAGGTGGAACGCCATCCGCTGGGCTGACTTCGGCCCGACGCCGGGTAAACGGCCCAATTCGTCGATCAACACCTGCAGCGACCCGGTGTACACCTCAGATCTCTTCGGCGCCGGGGAACGCCTGCTTCAGCCGGTCGGCCGCCGACAGCGTGGCACCGGCGGGCGAGGTCTGCTCGGCCAGGTTCTCGGGGTCGAGCAGGTCGCCATCGTCATCGTCGCCCACGGCGCCGGCGTCGGGCTCTCCTCTTCGTGGATCGGTTGGCACAGTCTCGGATATGCCACCGCCCGTCTCTCCACCCGAGCCGACCTCTGCGGCAGACCCGGCCGCATCAGCATCGACGACCAGGCGCAGGGGAACAGCCAACCCGAAGTGCCCGCTCAGGACGTCTTCCACCTCACGACGCACCTCTTCGCAGTAGGAGCGATGCGTCGCGTTCGGCAGGGAGAACACGGCCGTGCCGTCTTCAGCGGCGACGAACCTCCCGACGCGGAAGCGGGCTCGCGCCCGACCAGGCAAGATGCCCAGCACGGTGTCGCCCCAGGCTTCCACGAGGTCGTCACGTGTCGGGAACGTCGGAGCAGCCATCGCCATCCCCGGTGCACCGGGCTCCGACGACGCGGTCGCGGCAGGCGACCCCGGTGAATGGTCGGCCTTCGCAAGCGGGGAAGCTGGCGCTACGGGGGCAGCCGGCTGGTGGGCCCGGCGGAGCGCGCCCAGGCTCTGGCGGGCCAACTCGGGACCTGAGGCCGCTTTGGTCTGCAACCCGGCAGCGTCCCCGTCACCCGCAGCCGGTTCTGGACCGGCAGACGTTGAGGGCCACCCTGGGGCCGCTGCCGTGGCCGCCACTGGGACCCCTCCGCCACCCCCGGTCGCCAGGGCCGACTCGAGACGCTCGACCCGCTCCAGGAGGGCGGCCACCGTGTCGTCTGCCTCGGCGCGGGTGAGGCGAACCAGCACGACTTCGAGATGCACCCGCGTGTCCGGTACGTCGCGCATGTCGACCTGGGAGCGGCCCAGGGCCTCCAGGCAGCGGACCAGCGCCGCCAGACCCATACGGCCGGTCAGCGTGGCCACATGGTCACGCTCGCCACCGGTGACCGACATGAGCTCCGGCGCCACCGACGCCAGGAACGCCTGGCGGAGGTACTCGGCCAGGTCGCCGGCGATGCGCTGGGGGTCGTGCCCGGCCGCTGCCGCCTGGGCCACCGCCACCAGCGCCCTACGGCTGTCGCGCTCGGCCAACGCCTCGGCGAGCTCGGCGAGCACCGCTGCGTCATCGTCCACCGTTCCGCCGGCAGCTACCTGGTCGAGTGCAGAAAGCGCGTCACGGGCCGAGCCACCGCCGCGGCGGACCGCGGCCGCCAGCGCGTCGTCATCGACGCCCAGGCCAGCAGCGCGGCTCACGTCACCCACCAACGACGCCAGCACATCGGGACCGAGCAGACGGAACTCGAAGTGCTGGGTGCGGCTGCGGATGGTGGGCAGCACCTTCTGCGGGTCGGTGGTGGCCAGCACGAACACGACATGGCCGGGCGGCTCCTCCAGCGTCTTCAGCAACGCATTGGACGCCGCTGTGGAGAGCATGTGGACCTCGTCCACGATGTAGACCTTCCACTGCCCGGGGGTGCCGAGCGCAGCGTGGGACACCAGGTCGCGCATGGCGTCCACGCCGTTGTTGGACGCTGCGTCGAGCTCGTGGACGTCGAGCGACGTGCCGCCGGCCACCTCGGTGCACGAGACGCAGGATCCGCATGGCTCGCCATCGTGCAGGTCGGTGCAGTTGAGCGCCTTGGCGAGGATCCGGGCAGTGGAGGTCTTGCCGGTGCCACGAGGCCCGCTGAACAGGTAGGCGTGACCCACCCGCTCACCGCGCACGGCATTGCGGAGGGCCAAGCTGACATGCTCCTGCCCGAGCACCTCGGAGAAGCGCTGGGGACGGAACCGCCGGTACAGCGACTGGTAGGGCAGGGCCTCGGGGGCACCGGGCTCGGTCACGTGCGAAGCCTACCGGTGAGCAGCCCGTGGCCAACACCCCCAGCCAGACCAACGGGCCCCGCGGACGCCGGTGCTCGGTGCGGCGGCCAGGCTGTCTGCG
>JAJYAB010000047.1 GCA_021779775.1 Actinomycetes bacterium | reverse complement strand
CGTCCGACCCGTTCCCCCGCACCGCTGAACGCCGCACCGCTGAACGCCGCACCGCTGAACGCCGCACCGCTGAACGCCGCACCGCTGAACGCCGCACCGCTGAACGCCGCACCGCTGAACTCAGTGCGCCCAACCGACCCACCCTCCTGTCAGCGTCGCCCGGCGACGAGATCGCGCCGCGAGCAGGCACTGAGCCTGCCAGACTTTGGCACCGTGAGCGACGTCGCCGACCGTACCGATGGGCATACCCAGCGCAACGGCCTGGGTTGACCGGTGCCGACCGAGGAGTTCCTGCAGGCGTTGGAGCACCAGGTCCTCGGGCCGCCGTGCTACACGGGAGCGGAGGTGGCCGCTGTCGCCGGCATGGCCTACGAGGACGCTCAGGCACTCTGGATGGAGCTCGGGCTCTCTCCTGTCGGGGAGGACGCCAAGTACTTCACCGAGGCGGACGCCGAGGCCTTGGCCACGGTGCGGGCGGTGCGCGAGGCCGAGCTGGTCAGCCCGGAGATGGCCGTCACCATGGCCCGCGTGCTCGGCCAGGCACTGGCCCGGGTGGCCACGGCCGAGGCTCAGGCGTTCGCCCCGGCGGTAGCCGACGTCCTGGCGCGCCAGTCCGGCGACGAGGGCGCCGACGTGCCGGCCAACACCGTCGAGGCCGCCAACACCGTCGAGGCGACGACACTGGTAGCCGACGTGCTGGTGCCGACCCTGGAGCGGTTTCTGTCGTACACGTGGCGACGCCACCTCATGGTGGCCATGCGGCGGCAGCTCGACCGGCGGCCGACCGAGGTGATCGGGTTCGCCGACCTGGTGGGCTATACCCGGCTGACCGCTCGCATTCCGGAAGGCGAGCTGCCGGACATCATCACGAGGTTCCAGCATCTGGCAGGGCTGCACGTCACCCGGCACGGCGGCCGGATCCTGAAGCTGATCGGCGACGCCGTCATGTTCGCCGCGCCCGATCCGGTCCAGGGCACCCGGGCGGCGCTCGGGCTGCGGGCCGCCTGCGAGGACGACCCGTCGCTGCCAGATCTGCGCGTCGGTCTGGCCACGGGCCCGTTGGTGGAGATCGAGGGCGACGTCTACGGGGAGACGGTGAACCGGGCCAGCCGCCTGGTGGAGCTGGCGCGGCCGGGCACGATCGTGGTGGACGACGACACGGCGGCCGAACTGCTCGACGATCAGGAGGTCAGCGTCCGGGCGCTGCGACCCCATAAGCTGAAGGACATCGGCTACGTGCGCGCCTGGGTGGCCCGTGGCCGGCACGCCGACCGCTGAGCACCGCCGACCGCTGAGCACCGCCGACCGCTGAGCACCGCCGGCCGCTGAGCACCGCCGGCCGCTGAGCACGCCGACCGCACAGGACGGTCGCCAGTCAGCCGGGCGACCCGCCGAGATGCCAACCGCCACACAGCTCGCAGTGGTAGGCCACCAGGTCCGAACCGTGCTCCAGCCGGGCTGCCAGCGCCGCGCGGTTGGCGTCGCCTTCGGCGGCGAAACGCGTCTTGGCCGTGCCGTCGGCGCGCCAGTGGGGAAGGCGCCGTGGTGGGGGTGGCGGCGGGCGGCTCGTGCGGCGTCGGGCCATGGCGATCCGCTGCTCAGTCCGCCGGTTCCGGTTCCGGTGGTGGTTGCGACACAGAAGCAGCCCGGGTCAGCGCATCGAGCAGCGTGGCCGTGGCCGCCGCGACGACGGCCCGGCGCGTGCCATGGTCGAGCTCCACGAGCGGCTGCCCGAGCAGGTCGCCGATCGCCGCACCCGCTTCGGTGCACACGAGCATGGCACCGAGGTAATCCCAGGGGGCAGGCCGCGACCGTCCGGCAACGGTGAACGCGTCGACCTGACCGTCCGCCACGGCACACAGGTCGAGCGCGGAGGCGCCGAACGCCCGGTACTGCGCCCAGCCGAGGTCCTCGGCCGGGTAGCCCGACAGCGCCACCAGCGCCCGGTCGAGCGACGAGCAGCCCGACGGGCGGATCGGCACGCCGTCACACCAGGCGCCCCCGCCACGGACCGCGTGGTACCTGGCGCCGGTAGCCAGGTTGCCCACCACGGCGACGCGCGGGCCGGCGGCGTCCACCACGCAGACGCTCGTCGCGTACCATCCGATGCCCCGCGAGGCGTTGGTCGACCCGTCGACCGGGTCGACGACGGCGACAAGCTCGGTACCGGACCCGTGGCGGCCGCTCTCCTCTGACAGCACCCCGATCCCCGTCGGGGCGAGCACCTCCAGGACTGCCCGGTCTGCCACCAGGTCGAGGGCATATTGGCCCGGGCGGTCTCCTGCCGGCGACCAGTCGGCCAAGGTGGCCAGGGCCGGGGGAACGGCGTCGACCACCTCGTGGCACGTCCGCAGCAGGATCTCGTCGTCCATAGCCAGCGACCATACCGCCAGGTTCCCACCGCCGGGGCGGTGGGGGGCCCGGATGCCGTTAGGCTCTGCCGACTGTGGCCGTGATCGACGTCGCCGGGTATATAGCGGACCTGAAGGACCACTGCGTGGACCACGGGTTCCACGTGCACGACGAGCGGCACTTCGTGGAGACCTACTCGCTGCGCCAGACGTGGGAGGTCGATCTGCACCCCGAGCGGGGATGCGGCGGCCCGCTCGACCTGCACCTGGCGCTCGAGGTGGACCCGAGGATCCTGCTGTCGTTCGAGGATGCCGTCATGGACCTGCCCGAAGACGCCGAGCCTCCCGACGAGTACCACTTTCCCCTGACGTTCACCTGGGGGCTGCCGCCGCTGCCCCAGGGTCCCGACCTGCTCCGGCTGGCCATCGACCTGGCCGGGGTGGGCGGCATCGACCTGCCCCTGGAGGTGTCGGCTATCGACTCCTTCGCTTCGGCCACCGACGGCCCCGAGCGGCGCCTCTCCATCGTTGCCCGATATCCCGTGTCCCTGGCGCGGGTGCTGGCCGGCGAAGAGCTCCTCTGCGACGTCTTCGACCGGGCGCTGGCCGTCAGCGAGCATCTCCTCGACGCCGCCGCGGGGTGGCTCGACGGATGATGCGGCGGCGGCCGAGGCCGTCCGCCCTGGCAGCTGGCACCGTCATGGCGGTGCTTGGCCTGCTGGGGGCCAGCTGCGCCTCGTCGAATGCTGCGGGGCTTGTCCGCCAGGCCTGCCAGCACGTCGAACGGTCGCTCAGGTTGTACGAGCAGTCCCTGCACGAGGCGCCCGCCCAGCAGGCCGCCGACCAGGCACGGGCAGAGGCCGAATTGCAGGCCGCCGAGGCTCCGGTTGCTACCGCCGCCGGCGAGGACGGCCGGTGGCAGGGACTGATGACGTCGCTCAGCCAGAGCATCCGGGTGCCGGAGTCGGACCTGGTGGGAGTCCTGCGAGTGCAGTGCGCACCGGCCCTCGGCGGTGGCAGCGGGGGCTGAGCAGCGAAGGTCGGGACCGGTCGGGCCTGCTGCCGTACGATGCTGGCGATGACCTCGGCAACCGGGCGCGGGGAGTCGGGCGAACCGGAGGGACCCGGTCGGGCGGTGCGCGTCGTCATCGTGGACGACCACGCGCTGCTGCGAGCCGGCACGCGCCAGATCCTGGCGGATGCCGACGGCATCGAGGTGGTCGGCGAAGCGGCCGACGGCGACGAGGCGGTCGCCGTCGTCGCCACGCTGGATCCGGACGTGCTCCTGCTCGACATCCGGATGCCCGGCCGTAACGGCATCGAGGTCTCCCGGCACCTGGCGTCCATCGGCGCCTCGACCCGGATCGTCGTGCTGTCCGCCTACGACGACGAGGACTACGTGCGAGCCGCCCTGGCCGCCGGGGTAGCCGGGTACCTGTTGAAGACCATGCCGGGCGACGAGCTGGCCCGTGCGGTGCGGGCAGTGCACGCCGGCATGACGGTGCTCGACCCGGCAGTGTCGGCGGTCCTGGCCCAGCCGCTGCGCTCCGCCGCCACCGCTGGCAGCGCAGCCGGGTTGTCGTGGCGCGAGCGCGAGGTGGTGGGCCTGGTGGCCGAAGGCCTCGCCAACAAGACCATCGCCGGACGGCTCGGGATCAGCACCCGGACCGTCGAAGGCCATCTGAACCACGTCTTCACCAAGCTCGGTGTGGTGTCGCGCACCGAGCTCGTCCGCTTCGCCCTCGACAACGGCCTCGCTACGACCGACAAGGCGCCGCCCGGACCGGAGGACGGGCAAGCAGGAGGGAACACCCACCACCAGTGAGCAACCCGAAACGCGACCCGGTGGGCGGCCGGGGAGACGGTCTGTCGACGGATGCGTCTGGTGGTGTGGTCGACCGGCTGACCAGCGATCGGCCATGGGCAGAACCCAGGTTCTGGATCCTGCAGATCGTCGTGCTCGCGCTGTACCTGGCTCGTCTGGCCGCCGAGTTGGCCATCGTCCACGCGATGGTTCCGAGCGTCCCCGACTTCACGACGACGGCGGTCTTCCTGTCTCCTGTGCTGTATGCCGCCATCACCTTTGGTCCCACCGGAGGATTGGCGACGGCGGCGTGGCTTCTCGCCTTGAGCATGTTCCGCGTCCTCGCCTATACCAGCCATGGCGAGCCCGTGGGAGCCTGGGCGGAAGACACCCAGATCGTGGTGCTGTGCATCATCGCCGTGGTGGTCGGGCGGATGGTCGCAGCCGAGCGTGCCGCTCGCCTGCAAGCCGAGTCGTCACACCGGGCCCATCTGGCTGCCGAAGCCCGCTATCGGTCGCTCTTCGAGTCGAATGCCGCCCCCATCCTGCTCGTCAGCGAGACCGGCTCGATCGTGGAGGGAAATCCGGCAGCGTCCAGGCTCTTCGGAACGAGGTTGCCCGAAGAGGCGTCCCCGACGGGAGACCTCGGCAACCTGGTGGGCGAGCACGAAGCCCGGCATCTCCTCGACACGGCGCTCCCCGGCGGGCAGCCGTTCATACTGGCCGTCAGCACCGCTTCAGGGGCACTACGGTTCCGCGCCCAGGCATCGTCGCTCGAGGCTATCGATCTGGAACCGATGGTCCAGGTCGTGCTCAACGACGTGACCCCGGAATTCCTGCGCCAGGAGCGGGTAGAGGGCTACGCCGCCTCGGTGGTCCGGGCGCAAGAAGAAGAGCGCCGTCATATCGCACAGGAGCTGCACGACGGTCCTCTTCAGGACCTGGTGCACCTCTGCCGGCGCATCGACGCCGTGCGAAGCGGTGAGACGGGCGCCGATCCGGCCGAGCTGCGCACGCTCGCCGAGCGCATCGCCGGGGAGCTGCGGTCCATCTCCCGTGGCCTGCGGCCCTCGGTGCTCGATGATCTTGGGCTCATAGCCGCCGTACGCCGGACGACAGGAGAGCTGGAGCGCAGGACGGGTACGTCCGTCTCCTTCGGCACCTCAGGTCAAGAACGCCGGCTGCCCGACGCCGTGGAGCTCGCGATCTTCCGCATTGCGCAGGAGGCGCTCTCCAACGTGGAACGCCATGCGTCCGCTTCGCTGGTGGCAGTTGAGCTGCAGTTCGAGGAGCATGGGGTCCGGTTGGTGGTGAGCGACGACGGCGTCGGCTTCGACGGCCGTGGCGAACCGCCCTCGTCGGGCGCCGCCCAACGCTCCGGCTCCCCCGCTGCCGGGATGGTCGACCCCGCCGGGCAAGGTGGCCTGGGCGTCGCAGGCATGGCAGAACGAGCCCGCCTGATGGGTGGATGGTTCCGGCTCGACAGCAGCCCAGGGGCCGGCACGACGGTCCAGGCTTGGGTTCCCGGGGGCCGGCGGTGACCCGGACATCGAACCTGCCTGCAGGGCACGTGGATCCCTACCAGACACCACCGGCGCCAGTGGCAAGATAGCCGGGCACCACAGGAACATCAGTGGCGAGCGCGTTGGCCTGGTCCACGATGTAACACGGGTCGGGGCTACCTGCCGCCGTGCTGCACAGCGCCGACGGATAGCTGGCAGATCCGTCCCCGGAGCTGCCTGCTCCCCATGTCACCGGCCCGGTCGCCACCACGCTCGGGCTCACGTACGAGTCACCACCGCCGCCGCCGCCGCCAGCGCCGCACCACCACGATCCCCCCCCGCCTCCAGCGCCGCTGAGGTAGCCGCCGCCGCCACCGCCGCCGGTGCCGCCAGAGATGGGAGACCCGACCCCGCCGCTGCCGCCGTTCTGTCCGAGAAGCTGGCTTGCACCTGCTCCTCCCGACCCTGAGACATACGGCAACGTGAGCCCCACGATCGTGCCAGCGGTGCCATTGTTCACCGCGGCCGGAGCCGAACCGGCGCCACCAGACCCCCCCGACCAAAGCCAGCATGGAGCCTGGCCGCCGCCGCCACCGCCGCCGGTCACGAGGAGGGCGTTCGCCCCGGTACAGGTGGTGTCACCGACAGCAAACGCCGCACAGATCGCGCTCGCACCACCGCCGCCGCCGCTGGCCCCGCTGGACCCGGCAGGACCTCCATTGCCCCCGGAGACGAAACCGGCACCGCCGACGCTGCCGTTTCCCTGGCATCCGACCACCAGCACCAGACCGGCGGCAGTGAACGGAACCGTTGCCGTCGCCTGCTCTCCCAGACCCCCGGCACCGCTGGACGCTGCGCCGGTCCCTCCCTGCAGGGTCAACTGCATGGTCCCGGTGCCGGCGGTGTCGATGTACTCAGGCGAGCCGCAGCCGAGGGTGAAGTTCCCCGACGAAGTCGGCTGGTAGCGCCAGTCGATCGAGATCGTGCCGTCGCCAGACGTGTTGCCGAACGTCACACCGGTTGTGCCCTGCCCGCCCGGCCCGGTGGGAATCACGAATGAGGATCCGCCGCCGCCACCGCCGCCGCCGGATACCCCGCAGAAGAAGCCGCTACACCCGGCACCCTGCCCGCCGCCGCCGCCGTTGAACCCTCCTCCTCCGCCGCCGCCGCCCGTGGTCGACGACCCCGATCCGAGCGTCCCCGGCGCGCCGTCTCGGGTCGCGCCACTGGCGGTCGACACCCCCCCGGCAGCACCGCCGTTGCCCCCGGCTGAGCAGAAGAACCCAGTGGCCGAGTTGGTACCGTTGGTGCCGAAGATGGGCCCGAGCGAACCTGACGCGGTCACCGTCGAGTTCGAGGTGGCCGCCGCCCCTTCCGTGCCACCCCCGCCGTTGCCGCCCACTCCCGATTGATTGCAACCAGATTGCCCCCCGCCACCCCCGCCACCTGCTGCGGCCAGGATGCTGGTCCAACTGGTGTAGGTCGGGTCACCGACGGTGGTGTCGTCCGAACAGGTCGTTCCACTGCAGAATCCGCTCGCGCCACCGCCACCGCCAGCGCCACCGCCAGTGGTCGGTGCGCCCCCGCCACCGATGCCGAGCCCAGAACCACCTGCTGCCCCGGAACCGGCGCACCCCAAGGTCAACGAGTACGGGGAACCCCCGGTTATGGAGATGGTGGCCATCACCTGGTGCCCTTGGCCTCCCTGGGCGCCGCCGGAGGGAGCCGGAGCTCCCGAACCGCCCGACAGGGTGACGATCGCCTCGTTCGCCCCCGAAGGTGGCTCGATCGTCGCTGCGCTGTTGGCACAGTTCTGCCCAGTAGACGGCGGGCTGTGCAGCACCGTGAACCTCGAGCTGTAGGCGGAATTGCTGGTGGCGACGAAGCTGCTGTCGTTGAGCGTGGTGGTCCCGAAGTCGTTCGACGCGGCCGACTGCCAGGAGATGGTCAGGGCACCGGGGGCGCCGGCGACCGGACCCGGAACGGGTGCGGTCAGGCCGCAGCCTTCATATCCGCTCACAACCCCGATCTGAGAACAAGGAGAGCTCGGGCTGACGTAGGAAGCGCCCCCGCCGCCACCGCCGCCGGCGTTACAGAAGGTCCCTGCGGTGCCGCCGCCGCCGCTGCCGTAACCGCCGCCGCCGGCTCCACCACCCGCGTAGCCGGCCTGGCCGACACCGGCATTGGTGGCGCTGCCGCTGACGCCGGCAGCGCCGCCATACGGTATGCCGGGCCATCCGAAGAAGTCGAAGTAGCCGCCCGGCGAACCGGGTGCCCCGCCGTTTCCGCCGTTTCCGCCGTTGTAGATGAAGCACAAGTTCCCGGTGCCGCCGCCGCCGCCTCCTCCTCCTGCCACCACCAGGGGCGTGCTCCCGGCGTTGCAGGATCCTGCACCAGCACACAGGGCACTTGCTCCGCCACCTCCACCGCCCGCGACGCCCCCTCCCCCTGCGCTGGCGCCGGCATCGCCGCCTGCGGCAAATCCCATGCCACCTACCGGGCCTGTGGCCTTACAGCCGGTGACCGCTGTGTAGCTGGTGCCGGCGTGCAGGCCGGTGAATTCTGCGACGACCTGCTGGGCAGTTCCACCAGTGCCGGCGGAGGCGGCCCAGGAGCCCTGCGTCCCGGCAGCTCCCGCGGCTCCCGTGACAGTGACCACCATGGCGTTGGCGTCGCTCGGAACGGTGACGGTGGCCGTGGTCCCGCACGATGCGAGGGGCGGCGGGGACAGGCCTTGGGCTTTCACCTGGAAGGCAGCTTTCACCGTGCGACAGGTGTAACGCCCTGTGGCGCCGGAATACGGTCCCGCCCGCCCTGTCGCGTACACGTAGACCATGGCCCCGGATGCGGATGCAACGGAAGCAGGGGTGACCGCTGAGCTGTTGACGACAAACTGGTATTGGCTGTTCGCCCCGGTGGACGAACCTGAATCGAGGAGCCAGCCCGCCGAAGAAGCAGGACTGGTCCGACACGTCCCGTCGACGTTCGACACGAATGCCGGGTCGCTCGTGTCCGTGGTGGTAGCGCCGCCGCAGGTCCATTTCCCGGTGGCAGGGCTGCAATACGCTTCCGCGTAGCCAACCGGCCTGGCATTGAGGTGCGCCTGGTAGTCGGCGATGCCTGCCTGGGCAGCCTGGAGGGCTTCGGCGCTGTAGTCGACGGCGGAGCTGACCGCTTCCTGGCCGAGCGTCTGCATGTACAGCGCGGAGGGGATGGCGATCATGACCGTCACCACGCCGAGCACGATCATGAGGGCCGCCTGGCCACGCTCCGATCCAGTACCGGGATCACGGCGCGAGCTTCCTGGTCCGTGGCGGCGGGCGGCGGCCGACGATCTCCGCAGCCTCTTCTGCACGGCAGAACCTCCCGACGTCCCCGTCATGACAACAAGCTCTCGAGCGCTATCTGGTCGCTCACCGATGTACCCGGGCTACCGCGAGGTGCGCCGGCCCCAGGGTTCCCCGTCGCCAGCAGGGTCAGGTTGACCCTGATGCCGTCGATCGACGGCAGCGTGCCGTCGTAATTCGTGGGCGGGTTGGTGACGACGTTGCTCGGCGTCAGGTCGGCGACGGTCCACGGCCCTGCACCGGAGAAGTACTGGAAGATCGGGGGGGTGGCGCCCGAGCAGCTAGGCAGCGGCGTCGAGGTGATGTTCACACACGCGTTGCTCTGGGGAGCAACACCTGCGACGCTGCCTTGGCAATATTGATCGCACCAGACGTTCGGCAAGGAGAACACGGTCGAAGGCGTGCTCGTGCCGTCGAGGCCAAGGTCTTGGACCACCAGGCTGCAGTAGCCGAAGCCGTTACTGGTGCGGCATGACGTGGGATCGATCGTCGCTTCGAAGACATGTGGCCGGACGTGTGCCGGACCGTAGGCGCAGTATTCGGCGAAGAAGTCTTGGGCGGCGATGACGGACACGCCCTGGGGGTTCCTGCTCGCCGTGCTGGACGTGTCAGCCCATGACGTGCCGCCGACCGCCGCGGTGGTCCCCCAGCATGGCGACGATGCGGTGACCGACGTCGCCGCCGCCTGTGCCGCCATGCTCGGGGTGCTGGCGCCGCGCAACCACGGTTCGATCCCGCTCACGGCAACTTCGGCTCTCGACGCCGTGTGGCCCGAGCTCAGGTCGGAGGCGGTGACCTTCGTGACGGTGGTGACGATCATGAGCGCCATCGCCATGGCGATGCCGATCACGACCATCGCGATCATCAGCTCGGGCAGGGAGCTCCCCGATTCGCCATGACCCCTCGGTCCCGACCTCATGACAGGGATCCGGGGCATGAGTTGACCGC
>JAJYAB010000046.1 GCA_021779775.1 Actinomycetes bacterium | reverse complement strand
CGGGGGAACGGGTAGAGATCGACGGTGCTCTGCGGTGCCACCGCCGACGCACCGTTCGTGAAGAACGGCGGGACACCGGCGGGCTGCATCGGCGCCGGCCAATCCGGAAGGGCTGGCACCAGCACCGCGGTTCCGAGCGCCAGGCTGACCCCCCACGCGGCGAGCCGCGGCACGTGCCGCCGGGCCGTCCGCTGGGCGATGCGCCGGCGGGCCAGCCCGACCAGCGAGTCCAGGGCGACCGCCAGCAGCAGACCGATGCAAAGGTCGACGAACAGCGCCAAGCGTGCCGGGATGACGTCGTGGAACAGCGGCAGCCCATGCAGCCACTGGTACGGCAGCACCGCGCCGGTGACTTGGTGGGTCCCGACGAACAACCGTGGTCCGAGGGACAGCACGACTGCAGCGAGCCCCACGACCGAGGCCACCACGACGATCGGTCGCCGGCGAAGCACGATGGCGGTGAGCACCGCCATGAGCAGCAGCGGCACGCCCACGAAGGTGGCGTTCTCGGCGAGGAACCCACCGACATAGAACGGGTCGACCGTGTGGTGGGTGGCTGCGGTGGTGAGGAGCTGGTTGCCGCTCGGCTGCACCAGGCCGAGCAGGTTGGCGCTCAAGTACCCGGCGTGCTGCGTCTCGCCGCCCACCACGTGCTGCGGCCCGCGGAAGACCATCCACAGCGGATAGGCAGCGCCGGCAGCCACCACGGCGGTGGCGGCGGTGGCGGCCGAGGCGGCCCACCGCATGCGACGCACCGCTGCCGTTCGGACTGCCGTGTCGCCCCGCAGCGCCCGCAGCACCGACCGCCACCGGGTCGCCACGAGCGCCACCGCTCCGATTGCCGCCATGGTGGCCGTGGTGAGCAGCAGCTCCGTAGAGATGAGCAGCTGAGCGAGGCAGCATGCTCCGAACACGACGCCCCAACGCTCCGCCCGTCCCTGCTGCCGGACGAGCACCGCTTCTGCCAGCCACAGGACCACCGGGGGGAACACAGCGAACGACAAGTTCAGGTGGGTCGTCCCTTGGGCTGCCATGTAGGGCCCGAAGCCGTACAGAAGGCCACCGGCGAAGGCCGCCGGTCGCCATGCGACGAACCGCCGGAACACGCAGAACGCGGCAAGTGCGGAGCCCGCCATAGCCACCATGGCCAGGATGTCCCAGCTCGCTACGGGACCGAGCAGCACCGTGAACGGTGCCATCACCAGGCCGAGCAGGGGCATCGACGCGTTGTCCATGAGGTTGACGCCATGTGGCGGGTTCAGCCAGGTCGTGAAGAACGGGTTGTGCCCGTGCTGCAGGGCGTACGGGACCCAAGCGAGGAACCAGGCCGACTGCGCCTGGTCGAAGCACCCGCACGGCATGGTGTGGGTCAGGCCGCGAGCCAGGGCGTCCCAGAACGCCACCATGGTGACCGCGCCGTAACCGGCTGCCGCTCCCAGGGTCACGCCGGCTGCCGACCATCGCCCAGCCGCCGGCCGGTCTGTGCCGTTCACGCTTCCCCTCCGTGTCGTGGGCCGGGACCGCCACAGCCCACGGCACGCCCAACAATGACCACTTAACGCAGTTGATCCACCACAGAGGTATCAAGCGGCAGAGACGGCCGACGATACCCCGGACGTGCCACCTACTCGCCACATCGCCGGCAGCGCTCGACGGGAGGCGGTCCGCAGGGTCGTGGCCATGGTGCCGGCGACTTGTCTCGTGGCTGCTGTCTTGGTGGGGGCCGTCACCCAGCCGGCGGGACAGCTCGGCACGACCGTGACACGAGCGATGACCACGCACCGGGTGGGACTGCATGCCCGGATCCCGGTCATGCCCGCCCCGGCTCCGACTCCCGCCCCGGCTCCGACTCCCGCCCCGGCTCCCACGCCCGCCCCGAAGCCGACGCCTCCCCCCACATCGCCCCCGGCTCCCACGCAGCCGGCCGCCCCCCTTGCCGCCGCGGCGGTCGCCCCGGTGCCGGCAGCGGCGCTGGCCACACCCTCGGCCGACATCCCACCGGCACCGGATTTCCTCCAGGTGTGCTCGGGCAGGCAGTACGACGCATCGGCGGCGTGCACCGATGCCAGCGTCCAGGCCATCGACAATGCCCGACGGAGCGAAGGGATCGGCCCCCTGGTACTTCCGTCGGACTGGTCCTCCCTGACTCCGGCCGAACAGCTCTTCGTCGCTACCAACCTGGAGCGCACGGCGCGCGGGCTGCCCCCGATGTCGGCGATGGTCACCAGCCTCGACCAGGCCGCTGTGGGCGGGGCACAGCAGAGCAGCGACCCCCCGCCGCCTGGTGGCTTCCCCTTCAGCCGGTGGGGCTCCAACTGGGGCGGCGCGCTGGGCAGCCCGCTCGAGACCGTGTACCTCTGGATGTACGACGACGGGCCAGGCTCCTCGAACGTCGACTGCCACCAGGCGGGGGACTCCGGGTGCTGGGGGCATCGCGCCAACGTGCTGCTCGATCTTCCCTGCTCCGACTGCGTGATGGGCGCCGGCTTCGATGCCACCGGATACCAGGGCTACCCTGCGTGGGCTGAGATCCTGGTGGAGACGTCAGGCAGTCCCGCTGTCGACTACCGCTGGTCGCAGACCTAGGCACACCGGCGGGTTCCCGGTCAGCGATCGGCAGGCTTCCGGCAGATGTAGGCCAGATGCAAGCAGCGCTCGATGTCGGTGTAGACGCCGATGTTCGCTACGGCAGCCGTCTGGTCGAACGTGCCGTCGTCGACCGCCTCGCCCGCGAAGTTGAGCCCCTTGGCCTCCAACACCGCGAACCCGGCGGCAGCGAGCTTCGCCGACAGCTCGCCATGGGTGTACTCGATCTTGTGGTCGGGGTTGATCGGCTCCGGGCCCTGCAGGCGCCAGACGGCACCGTTAGGGGTGTCGAGGCAGAACCAGCCGCCAGGCTCCAGTACCCGGAATGCCTCGGCGATCGCTGCGGTCCCCTCCGCTTCGGTCACGTGCTCGATCGACTGACCGCTGTAGACGAGGTCGAAGGAAGCGTCACCGTAGGCAGAGAGGTCGACCATCGAGTGGTAGGCGTACTCGACCGGACCGAGCCGTGTCGCGGCTCCCCTCCAGACACCACGACGGTAGAGCGCATGCCGGTCGTCGGGAGGAAGGTCCACGATGGTCAGCCGCTCGAACCGGTAGGGATACCCGAGCGACACGAAGGCGCCCTGCTCGTCCGACTGGTCCGTCCCGCCGATGTCGAGGATGTTCCGGGCGCGAGGGAGCCCTCGGACGAACGCGGAGCGGCTGAGGTGCATGGAGGCCACCAGGTCGGTGAAGGGCACGCTATGGCGGAACTCGGTGGACGACAGCAACAGCTCGACCATGGCCGCCCGTGTGAGCGACCCGCTGCGCAGCTGGCTCCGGTAGTGGGCGCCGCCGGCTTCGTCCGGCTCGCGGCGCAGCAGCATGCTGAAGGCGAGGCGTACCGCGTCATCGTCGGAGAGCGCCTCGAACGAGCCGGCACGGCGCCGTCGGGCGCGCAGCGTCACCGACCGCATCTGGCGGGCGGCTCGCCGGCCCACGGCGGACAGTGTGTGGCGGCCGGTCACGGCCAGCGATGGTACCGCGGGCCATCCCCACCGCGGTTATGGTCGCCGCCATGGACCTGGTCGAGGCGCCGCCAGCCGCCCGAGCAGCAGATGACTCCGGCGCCATGGCGGTGGTGGCACGGCGACAGCAGGGGATGCCAGCTGTCGCCGGAGCCGACGAGGTCTGCGGGCTGGCACCGGCTGCGGGGAGGCTCGTCGCCGTCCATTCGACGTGACCCGAAAGATCGACCACGTCGAATTCGGCGAGGCGGACCTCAAGCCCGCTGTCCGCGCTGTCGACGAGGTGCGGACGGTGGGCCGGGGATGGGTCAATCTCCGCCCGGGCATCCGACCGGAGGACGCACCGCCCGCTGCCAGTGGCCTGCTGGCACTACTCGGCAGCCGGCCCATGTATGTCCCGCTGTGCACCTGGGTCCCAGGCAAGTCAGGCCAACCTGACGAGCTCGGGGTGCAGCATGCTTCGGGCACCCGGGCAGCGCTGCGCCTCGTCGAGCACGGTGCCGGGCCCCGGCCCGGCTGGGTGGTCCGTCAGGATCATCCGCGGCGTGGGCTGGTCATCGCCATCGGCGCCCAGGAGCTTCCACGGGAGGTCGTGGCATGGCTGGTGGCGGCCGCCCACCTGCTGACGCGGGTCCCGCTGACCGGGTGGTGGCTCGCTGACGTCCACCGAGCGGGTTGAAGCACGGGCTTGCGCCGGCCGGCAACCTGGCGAGGGAAGGATGTGGCCGCACCCGGTGTTGGGCACGCCATGGAGCCGCCCCCCACGTCGTCCCACCGGATCCCTCCCTGGGCCGTCCTCGCCATCGTCTGCATCGGCCAATTCATGGTGGTGCTCGACGTGTCCATCGTGAACGTCGCCCTGCCGTCCATGCAACGCGACCTCCACTTCTCCACGAGCGGCCTCCAGTGGGTCGTCAACGCCTACGCCCTGGCCTTCGGCGGCTTCCTTCTCCTCGGGGGACGTGCCGGGGACCTCTTCGGGCGTAAGCGGATGTTCCTGGTCGGGCTCGCCCTATTCACCGGGGCGAGCGCGGTGTGCGCCATCTCGCAGGACCAGGCGATGCTCATCGGTGCTCGGGCGCTCCAGGGCATCGGGGGCGCCGTGCTCTCGCCGGCGACGCTCACGATCCTGACGACGTCGTTCACCGAGCCGAGACGGCGGTCACACGCCCTCGGCATGTGGAGCGCCATGGCCGCCGCCGGTGGTGCCTCGGGGGCGCTCCTCGGCGGGTTGCTCACCGACCTCCTTGGTTGGCGATGGATCTTCTTCATCAACCTGCCGGTCGGTGCTGTCGCGCTCGTCGCCGCCACCGTGGTCCTCGGCGAGTCGCGTGCCGAGCATCGCCCAAAGCTCGACGTCGCCGGCGCGGTGGTCGTAACCGGTGGCCTGGTGGGCATCGTGGATGCCCTGGCGGGCACCACCACCCACACCTGGGGGTCACCGGCCACACTGGTCCCACTGGCAGCCGGCGCTGCCCTGCTCGGGGTTTTCGCCGTGCTGGAGACGCGACCGGGGCGAGCACCGCTCGTGCCCTTCACGTTGTTCCGATCCCGTGGCGTCACCGCGTCCAACCTGTCGATGCTGCTCGTCGGCGCGGCGATGTTCCCGATGTGGCTCTTCCTCTCCCTGTACCTCCAAGAGGTCGACCACTTCAGTCCGTTGCTCACTGGGCTCGGGTTCCTGCCGCAGACCCTCGCCATCGTGGTCGGAGCCCAAGTCAGCAGCCGCCTCGTCCACCGGATCGGTCCCCGACCTCCCCTGGTCCTGGGCCTCGCACTGGCAGGGATCGGGCTGGCCTGGCTGTGGCACGTGCACGCGCATGCCTCGTATTGGGCGACCGTGTTCGGGGGCGGTTCGATCGCCACGCTGGGCATGGGCCTCGCGTTCACGCCTCTGGCCTTTGCTGCCACCGCCGGAGTCAGCCCCAACCAAGCCGGCCTCGCATCCGGCGTGCTGAACACCAGCCGTCAGGTTGGCGGGTCAGTCGGGCTGGCAGCCCTGGCCACCGTGGCGGCAGACCGCACGGCAGCGCTGCGTACCCGGCATGTCGAGCAGGCGGTAGCCCTGACGTCGGGCTTCGGCAGGGCGTTTGGCTTCGCCGCCCTGCTGGCACTGGCGGGTGCAGCGTGCGGCATCTTCGTCCCGGCACGGCGCGCCACGCCGGACAGCCATGGCGCCGAGGCCGGGCCGATGCGCGATGAAGCACCTGATGCCGGCCTGGCGGTGGTCGGCGATCTGGGCCACTGACCCACCGGTCGGGCCTGGATGCCACTGGTCCGGTCCGATGCGTGGGCCTATGGCGAACAGATGTTCGAGTCAATGGCGGCATGGTGGATCCCAGGTTCCGCTGGCGCACGTCCGATGACGACCAGGCGACGCTCTTCGACGACGACGAGGTTCTCGAGCGCCACATCGGGCTCGGTGCCTTCGAAGGCCTGGAGTTCCTCCACGTCAACGCGAAGCGGGTGGTCAACCCGGTGCCGCCCGCGTCGAGGATGCCCTTCCGGTACACGATCAACGCCTACCGGGGGTGCAGCCACGCCTGTGTGTACTGCTTCGCGCGTCCCACGCACGAGTACCTGGGGCTCGGAGCGGGGGAGGACTTCGAGCGCAAGCTGGTCGTCAAGATCAACGCGGTCGAGCGTGTCCGGGCGGAGCTCCGCCATCCGCGTTGGGCGCGGCGAGCCGGTGGCCATGGGGACAAACACGAGTCCTTACCAGCGATGCGAAGGGAAGTACCACCTGACCCAGGGGATCGTCCGGGCATTGACCGAAGCGGGGAACCCTTTCACGATAATGGGGTGGCGGCTTAGCGCCACCTGCCCCTACATCTTGGAGTCGACCGGCCAGGACCAGGAGTACCTGTGGATGACGTTGGCCTCGGTGATAGGACCCGCGATGACCGCTTGCTCGAGGAGCCGTCGGAAGACGAGCCCTCTGCTCCGGGAGTTGCGGCGGTTGGACCGGAAGGTGAGCTCGTCGAGGTAGGCCTGCAGGTGGACGGGGTCGATCGAGCCGGGTGCGATGGCATCGCAGACGAAGGGCACCAGGTTGTCGCCAGAGGCATCGGGGATGTGGCGCAGGCGCACCCGGCCGAAGCCCTTCGGCGCCTTGAGCTCGAGGGCGACCACGACGATGCAGTTGCGAGCCCCACGACCGCGCTTGCCGCCGTGATCGACGCCCCCGACGAAGGTCTCGTCGACCTCGACCTCGCCCCCCAGGCGCTCTCGGTCAGCCCGGACCATCGCCACCCGATAGCGGTGCAGCATCGGCCAAGCGACTTGGTAGCTCACGCCGAGCGTCTCGGCGAGGGCCAGTGCCGACAGGCCGTTCTTCGCGGTGCTCAGGTGCCAGGCCGCATCAAACCACGTCCGAAGCGGCGTCCTCGTCTTGTCGAAGAGGGTGCCCGCGGTCACCCGGGTCTGGCGGCGGCACCCCCTACACACCAGACGCCCCCGGCTGGCTCTCCACGCTTTGCCCACCCGCCCGCAGGACGGGCAGGAGAAGCCGCCCGGCCAGCGCAACACCTCGAGGTAGCCGAGGCATGCGGCCTCATCGGGGAACCGCTCGACGAAGCCCCGGTAGGTGGCCGGGTAGTCGGTGCCTGCGACCAGCCGGGATCCCGGGTTTCTCGATCCTGCCTCCACACCCACATCTTGTGCCAGGTGGCGCTAAGGCGCTAACCCGTTCACGATATTGACGAAGTCCACCTTGATGCTCCGAGACCTGGACCTGCTGGCTGACGCCGCTGGTCGCGGGCTGGTCCGGTGCAACCTGTCGATCGCCACGCTCGACCCCGGCGTCTGGCGGGCCACCGAGCCAGGCCCCGCATCCCCGGCGCCAGGTCAAGGCCGTCCGCAGACTGAACCGAGCGGCCGATGCGATGTCGAACGCGCGGACTGCGCCTGACCCGGAGGTGCTGCTCCGAAGCTGGGAGGGGGGCGCAGCGCCGCACTCCAAGGTCGACGCAGCCCTCCCTCCACTGCCGGCAGGGCCAGGCAGCTCGCACTGTTCGTCGACGCGCTCGCCTCCATGACCTGACGCTCGCATGTTTCGCTGGACCGCCGGAGTATCGGAGGCGCTACCGCGTCTGCCAGGATGACCCCCCATGGGCTCGCCGGTGACTGCCAGCGGTGCATGGGTGATCGACCTGGACGGCGTCCTCTGGCTGGCAGGACACGAGATCCCTGGTTCGGGGGACGCCGTCGACAAACTACGACGGCACGGGACCCCGCTGCTGTTCGCCACCAACAACGCCGACCCGACGCTATCGGATCTGGCCGCTCGGCTCGACCGGATCGGCATCCGATCCGGGCCACACGAGCTGGTGACCTCGGCCGAGGCGGCGGCAGCGATGGTGGAACCGGACGCCAGGGTGCTCGCCTGCGGTGGACCGGGTCTGGTCGAAGCGCTGACCGCACGCGGTGCGACGGTGGTCGAGACCGGTCCGGCCGATGCGGTCGTGGTGGGCATGACCCGGGACTTCGATTACGGGCTACTGACCCGCGCCGAGCTGGCGGTGCGCGGCGGTGCCCGATTGATCGGCACCAACGAGGATCCGACCCACCCGACACCCGAGGGCCTACTGCCCGGATCTGGGGCCCTCGTCGCCGCCGTCGCCACGGCGGCGCAGCAGGACGCCGTTTGGGCCGGTAAACCACATCGGCCGATGATGGAGCTCATCAGGAGCAGGGCACCCCGCATTGACCGAGTTGTCGGTGATCGCCCCGCCACCGACGGCCGGCTGGCCCGGGCACTTGGAGTCCGCTATTCGCTCGTCCTGTCGGGCGTCACGGGGATCGGGCATGGGCCGCTCGAAGTGGAACCAGACGATGAGGTCGACGACCTGGCCACCCTGGTGGCACAGGCCGGCATCGGCAACTGAACTTTCGCCAGAAGGGTCGCTGTCCGGAGCGTTGCCGGTACGCGTCTACGCGCATAGCGTGTGTCCATGCCTCCCAACGACGGTGCCCGGCGCTGCGTCGACGCAGGTATGTCCCTCGTCCAGACGGCCCGCCAGCGTGCCGAGGAGCTCGCGCGGGAGCTCGTCTCTGCGAGTGAGGTCGAGCGGATCCGCGCCCAGGAGTTCGTGGAGGATCTGGCCCGACGGAGCCGCCAGACGTCAGAAGCGTTCGTGACGGAGGTACGAGCCGAGGTACGCCAGCAACTGGACGAGCTCGGGATCGCCACCTTCGACGATCTGGCGCGCCGGGTAGCGGAGGTCATCGGCGACCTACCGGGCACGGTGCGCAGCGCTGCACGTTCCGGAGCACGCAAGGCATCATCGACCTTCCCGGCACCGAGCTCCCGCGTGGCGTCGCCGGCCAAGAAGGCGCCGGCCAAGAAGGCCCCGGCCAAGAAGGCCCCGGCCAAGAAGGCGGCGGCCAAGAAGGCGCCGGCCAAGAAGGCGCCGGCCAAGAAGGCCCCGGCCAAGAAGGCCCCGGCCAAGAAGGCGGCGCACTGAGCCCACGGCCGACGCGGCGCCGGCTCGACATCGAACTGGTTCGTCGACGCGTCGCACCCAGCCGTCAGCAGGCGCGGCAGCTCATCGACGCACGGATCGTGCTCGTCGACGGCGTTATGGCCGACAAACCTGCCCGGCTGGTGTCGGCGGCTGACCCGATCGTGCTGCTGGATCCGCCCCAGTACGTGTCGCGCGGAGGAGGCAAGCTGGCCGCAGCCTTGGCCCGGTTCGTGGTCCAGGTAGGCGGCGCTCGATGTCTCGACGCCGGGTCTTCCACCGGCGGGTTCACCGACTGTCTGCTGCAGTGCGGTGCCGCCCATGTGCTGGCAGTCGACGTCGGCCGCGGCCAGATGCACGAGCAGTTGCGCCGCGATCCACGGGTCACCTTGCTCGAGCAGACTCACGTGCGCGACCTGACGGAGACGGACATCCAGCGAGCTGCGGCCGAGGTGCCCGGCAAGCATGTCGGGCCACCGTTCGACGTGGTGGTCGCCGATCTGTCGTTCATCTCGCTCACCGCGGTGGTCGGGACGCTGGCCGGGCCGATGGCGAGACACGGAGCGGATCTCGTCCTGCTGGTGAAGCCCCAGTTCGAGGTCGGCCGGCTGCAGGCCAGCAGGGGTCGTGGCGTGGTACGCGACCCCGAGCTACGCCGCGCTGCCCTTGGCCGCGTGGCCTGCGCAGTGGCGGGCACCGGAGCGAGCATCATAGGAGCCATGGCATCACCTGTCGTCGGGCCGGCCGGCAATGTCGAGTACCTCTTGCACGCGACGGCACACACCGCCGGTGGTGCCACACCCGGCTCCGCACCGGCTCCGCTGGATGCCAAGCTCGATACAGCGGTACAGGCCAAGCTCGACGCAGCGGTGCAGGCCGGCGGGTCGGAGGGCTGACGATGGCCACCATCGCCTTCGTCGTGCATCCGGAGCGGCCTG
>JAJYAB010000045.1 GCA_021779775.1 Actinomycetes bacterium | reverse complement strand
GGCTGGGGGGTCGGCGGCATCGAGGCAGAAGCCGCCATGCTCGGCCAGCCGCTCACCATGCTGGTACCCCCCGTCGTGGGCCTGCGCCTCACCGGGCGGCTGCCCGAGGGGTCCACCGCCACAGACCTCGTCCTCACCATCGCCGAGCTGCTCCGCCACCACGGGGTGGTCGGCAAGTTCGTGGAGGTGCACGGGCCGGGACTGGCGGACCTGCCGCTCGAAAGCCGGGCCACGATCGGCAACATGTCGCCGGAGTACGGAGCGACCTGCACCATCTTCCCGGTCGACGACATCACCCTCGACTACCTGCGCTTCTCCGGGCGCGACGACGACCACGTCGCCCTGGTCGAGGCCTACACCCGGGCCCAGGGGCTGTTCTTCGACGCGTCGGCGCCCGAGCCGGTCTACAGCGAGCAGGCCGAGCTCGACCTGTCGACGGTGGAGCCGAGCCTGGCCGGGCCGGCCCGACCCCAGGACCGGGTATCGCTGGCGGCCGCCAAGACCGGGTTCCACACCGCGCTCGCGGCATCCCGCGGCGTAACGGGCACCGTGGGCGGGGGTGAGCTGCGCCGCCACCCCCGCGCCGGTACCGGCACCGACGGGGGCGGCACCGACGGGGGCACTCAGCAGCGGTCCGGCGGCAGCGGCGAGGACATCGTCGACGGCCACGTCGTCATCGCTGCCATCACCAGCTGCACCAACACGTCGAACCCGCAGGTGATGCTGGCCGCCGGCCTGTTGGCTGCCAAGGCAGTGGAACGGGGGCTGCGCACCAAGCCGTGGGTGAAGACGTCCCTGGCGCCGGGGTCGCGTGTCGTCATGGACTACTACGAGCGGGCCGGGCTGCGGCAGCCCCTGGCGACCCTCGGGTTCGACCTGGTGGGGTTCGGGTGCACCACCTGCATCGGCAACTCGGGCCCGCTGCTCGACGGCGTGTCGGAGGCGGTGCAGCAGGGCGACCTGTCGGTAGCAGCGGTCCTGTCCGGCAACCGGAACTTCGAGGGCCGCATCCACCCCGACGTCCGCCTCAACTACCTGGCGTCGCCGCCGCTGGTGGTGGCCTACGCCCTGGCGGGCTCCATGGACGTGGACCTGGCCACCGAGCCCCTGGGCACCGGCAGCGACGGCCAGCCGGTGCACCTGCGCGACATCTGGCCGACGTCGGCGGAGGTGGCCGAGGCGGTGCGCGCCTCGGTGACGTCGGACATGTTCCGCCGGCGCTACTCGTCGGTGTTCGAGGGGGACGACCGGTGGAGGGGCATCCCGGTGGCGTCGGGCGAAACCTTCGCCTGGGACGAGTCGTCGACCTACGTGCTCCGCCCCCCCTTCTTCACAGGCCTGCAGCGGCTGCCGGGTGCGCTGTCCCCGATCACCGGGGCCCGGGTGCTGGCCGTGCTGGGCGACAGCGTCACCACCGACCACATCTCCCCGGCCGGGTCGATCCGGCCGACCGCGCCGGCTGGCACCTACCTGGTCGGCCACGGCGTGGGACGCATCGACTTCAACTCCTACGGGGCGCGCCGCGGCAACCACGAGGTGATGATGCGCGGCACGTTCGCCAACGTCCGGCTCCGTAACCTGCTGGCACCGGGCACCGAAGGCGGCGTCACCGTCCACCTTCCCGACGGCGAGCAGATGAGCATCTTCGACGCCTCGGCCCGGTACCGGGCAGAGGGGGTTCCCCTGGTGGTGCTGGCCGGCAAGGAGTACGGCTCCGGCTCGTCGCGCGACTGGGCAGCCAAGGGCCCGGCGCTCCTCGGCGTCCGGGCGGTCATCGCCGAGAGCTACGAGCGCATCCACCGCTCCAACCTGGTGGGCATGGGCATCGTGCCGCTGCAGTTCCTGCCGGGAGACTCGGCGTCGGCGCTGGACCTGACCGGGCACGAGGTGCTCGACGTCGTCGGGCTCGAGCCACTGGCCGAAGGCACCGTGCCGAAGGAGGTGACGGTGCGGGCCGCCGGCCGCGAATTCGCGGCGCGGGTCCGGATCGACACGCCGATGGAGGCGGAGTACTACCGCCACGGCGGGATCCTGGCCTACGTGCTGCGCCAGCTCGCCGGCTGACGGTGGAGCTGGCGCCGGCTGACGGTGGGGCCGGTGGCGGTGGTGGCGGTGGGGCTGGCGCCAGTGGCGGCCCCGCCTCGGTGGCAACGTCGATGACCGGCACCCCGGTCCCTGCAGTAACTAGCATGCCTGGCATTGCCGCGACACCCGGGCCGCCTGCGCCCAGGCAATAGCCACGACCTGCCATACCCATGTAGGGGAGAGCGACCATGCGCTGCCGACCATTGAGAATGCCCGTGCTGCTGCTCGGGGTCGGCCTGGCGGCGACCGCATGCAGTTCCTCCAGTTCGCCGCCCCGGGCCACCACGCGCACCACGACCCACACGCCGGCAGCGTCGCAGAAACCGTCGGCTGCAGCCTCTACAGCAGGCACCGTCGTGTCGACGGGCACCGCTACGGTGGCGGGCAAGCCGACCACCGTCCTCACCAACAGCCAGGGGTACACCCTCTACTACTTCATACCCGACACCCCGACCCAGGCTGCCTGCACAGCAGCGGTGAAAACCCCGACAGGGGTGTCGTGCACGACGATCTGGCCACCTCTGGAGCTGGCGTCGGGCACACCGAAGACGGCGGCATCACTACATGGCGCGCTTACGGCGGCGTCCGACGGCAATGGCAGCCAGGTCGAGTACCAGGGGCACCCGCTGTACCGGTACTCCGGTGACTCGGCACCAGGACAGGCCAACGGTGAAGGGATCCTCGGCAAGTGGTACGTGGCCACGCCGAGCCTGACCAGCGCTGCCGGGTCGAACCCGCCGGCGTCATCCTCCTCGACGTCGACCACCGGGTCCGGGGGCCACGGCGCCTATTGAGCCCTGTGGAACCCACGCAGGCGTCCTCGGGCGGCAGCCCTCGATGTCCTCGCAGGTGGCCCTGGCGCCCAACGGGCAGCGCTGCCCGTTGGCCCGTTCAGCCGACGAACGATTCGATCTGCTTCACCAACTTGCCCTCGATCTCCAGGTTCCACGCCATCTCGCCGATGTCGATAACCAGAAAGAGGTCGGACAGCAGCAGCGTCTCGAGCGCAGCCACGCCGAGATGCTCCAACCATTTGCCAATGCCAATCCGCACGGTGAAGTTTGCCGGGTCACCGGAGATCACGATGGTCAGGGCACGGTCAGCGGCCACGATCCCACGGAGGAACCCGCCCTTCTTCGCCTGGGTGACCAGCCCGTGGGGACTCGGTGCCGAGGTTTGGACGGCGAACCCGTCCGACTTCAGGTAGTCCTCGATCTTGCCCTGGAGGGCGCCCAGATCTGTGCCCTTGTTCTCGAAGTGCTGGACCTTCTCACCGATCATCATGGCTCCTTTGGGCGTCACGTAGATGCCTGCCGTCCGATTCCAGTCAGGTGCCGACCGGGATCCATACAGGTCGTGTCGCTGCTGTCACCCGACGCTAGTGGAGCCCACCGGGTCGGTGAGTGGCGCCCCACCGACCCGAGTTGTCGAGCGCCAGAGATCTGCGACTCTCCCCTGCGCAAGCCCACGAGATCACCAGAGCCACCACTGATGACCCCGGGCGTACCGTGCCGACGCGCTCGGTTAACAGGTCAGACTTGCCGCCGGCACCGACGGCCGAGCGCAGTACCCGCGGCCAGCTCAGCGTCGCTGCGGGCGAGCCCGGGGCTCGGGGCCCGCCCGCTCCATCTCGCTACCCGTGCCCGCTTCCCCCGATGCCGGAGCTGGCGACCGTCCCCCCGGACCCGGACCCGTCGCCCGCGTCACCCGGCTTGCTTCGCCATCCGCCGTCACGCCGACCGGGGGCTCCCGACGTAGAGGCCCCGACGTAGAGGAGACCCTGCGGTTGCACCGAGGCCGTTCCCGGAAGCGGCTGCACCTGACCGGTGTAGGCATCGAGGACACCGAGGTAGTTCGGGCCGCTGCCTGGAACGTTGGCAGACGAAGGCGTCGCCGCCACGATCGCTTGGCCGGCACCAAGGCCGCGCACCGCCAGCACCTGGTCAGCCCCCGTGTCGGTGACGTAGAGGGTGCCGCCACGGGCGCCGATCCATGCGGTGTCATTGATCGAGGTGGACAGGTCGAGCAACGACAGCTGTTGGCGAGGTCCGCCGGCATCGCTGACGTACACCTGCTGCTGGTCGCCTTGGCTGTCGAGCACGAAGTCCCCTCCGAACCGAGACGCCCACCGGGGAACGACTTCGTTCGAGTCGGGGTCGGTGAGGGCGAGGCTCACCGTCCTGCCCTCGCCGGCACCGACGTTGGCAACCACCGCAGGAGCCGTGTCCGAGAAGAGGGGATGCAGCGTAGCGACCCCGTCACCGAGCGTTACCCTGTACACCGCCGGCACGTCCGCCGGCGCCGGAGACGGCGAGGACGCCGACACAAGGATGTTGCCCCCCACCACAGACACCGCGTCGGTGCCGCCGCCATGCGGCAGCGGATCCTGGTTGTAGCCGTACCGGGCGACCTGCCCGCCAGCCGGCGCGCCGGGGGTGATCGAGTAGAAAGCGGAGTTGCCGTCTTCGTTGACGGTGGCCAGCAAGCGATGGTGCACCGGATCCGAACCCAACCCGTCGACATGCCCTGCGAGGCGCCAGACCCACCGCACCACTCCACCGGGGCCGTAGCCCACGACCGCACTGGTCGTGATGCCGTCCGGAGCAGGCTGACCCATCGGTCCCAGCCCGTTCTGGAAGGCCACGAAGAGGTCGCTGCCCAGACGCGCCAGGTCATCGGGGCGCGTGAAGCCGAGGCCCGCCCCGGTGGCCACGACCGTCACTTGGGGGACACCACCACCGGCAGTCTGGGCGTCGCCGCCAACACCACCGAGACCTGGGCGGCCACCTGCGGCCGCAGCCGCAGCCGCAGCCCCGGGCCCGGCAGTTGCCCCGACACCCGCTGCCACCAGGCCCATGGCTGCCACCGCAGCCATGCTCACCATGCTCCGATGCATCATCCGGCTCCTCTCGTCGAGAGCCGCCCCGCCTTCCGAGGCGACATACGCACGGTAGGAAGGTCGGATGAGCGGGCGGCGACGACTCCGTGACCGCACGGCGAACCGCAGATGAACATGGCGCGACGTCCTCGTCGCACAGCCACCGAGGGGAATGGCCTCCAGCCGAACGCCCCGCCGGCTCCATGACTGGCGCCCCACGGTGAAAGGCGAGCGGCGAACGCTGACCGTGTGTACGACGACATGGAGCATGGCCGCCGTGGTTGTGCGAGCCCCTATCGGGAATGATTGAGCGATGACACCGGTGGCGACCGTCTTGAACGGGCGATACCGGGTGCAACGGCTGCTCGGGCAAGGAGGCATGGCCGACGTGTACCGCGCCGAGGACGAGCAGACCGGCACCCCGGTCGCCGTCAAGGTGGTGCGCTCGTCGGATCCCGACATGGCCCGGCGGCTGGCCCAGGAAGCCAAAGCCATGGAGCGCCTCGACCACCCTGGTCTGGTGCGGATGCTCGACTCGGGGGTCAGCGACAACCAGGCGTACCTGGTAATGGACCTGGTCGAGGGGCAGACGCTCGCCGGCCGGCTGCGCCAAGGGCCTATACCCCCCGAGACCCTCTCCTGCATGGGGGCGACGCTGGCCGGAGCGCTGGCCTACGTGCACGACCAGGGCATCGTCCATCGTGACATCAAACCGGCCAACGTGCTGCTCGACGGCGGCGGCGGCGCCCACCTGGCCGACTTCGGGGTGGCTCGGCTGACCGACGGATCGGCGCTCACCACGACCGGCACGACCCTCGGCACGGCGGCCTACATGGCCCCCGAGCAGATCGACCACCACAGCGTCGGCCCCGCCGCAGACGTCTGGGCACTCGGCATGATGCTGCTCGAGTGCCTGCTCGGCCGGCGGATCTACCAGGGATCGGCCGCCGAGGTGGTGGCCCGGAGGCTGGCCGGTCCCGTCCTCTTGCCCGAAGACCTGCCCACCCCGTGGCGCATGCTGCTGACCGGCATGCTCGACACGGACCCCAGGCGCCGACCCTCGGCCATGGAGGCGGCCGGGCTGCTGGCCTCGGCGTCGTTCTCGACACCCTGGACCCCGGCTGCCGATCCGGGCGGCAGGGAGGATCGGGTGCCCACGGCGTTCGCGCCCGACGCAACCGCCGTCGCCGGGGCGGCTGGGCAGCCCACCGCCGCGTACCCCCCCACCGCCGCGTACCCCCCCACCGCCGCGTACCAGCCGACCTTGCTCGGAGATGCTCCCCGAGCCGGCGCTGCGGGGATGCCCGCGCGCCGGCATGCCCGGTGGTTGGCTGCTGGCATCGCCGCCCTCGTCGTGCTGCTGGTCTCCCTCCTGCTCGCCCCTGGCCATTCGACGCCATCGACACGACCAGGTTCGAGCGCTCCCACCACGACCACCACCACCGTGCCGACCACCACCACCGTGCCGACCACAGCAGGGGCGGCGGCCACCTTGGTCCACGACCTGTACACGGCCGGTGCCTCGGGAGCCCTGGGGCCTTCCACGGTCCGTGACGCGGTGTCGTCGGTCGGCACCGCGGTGGCCGATGCCGCATCCGGCGACACGTCGGGGGCACTCGACGCGCTCGACGGCGTAGCGACCACCGTCGCCCAGGCAGCACAGGGCGGCGCTCTGTCACAGGCTCAGGCCAGCGGCCTGGAGGCCGACCTGGCGGCGCTTGCCGCCACCTTGGGCCTTTCAGCGCCTGTACCCACCACCACCACCACCGTGCCGACCTTCGCTCCAGGCCCGGGGCCAGGCGGTCCCGGGCACTCCAAGCGAGGCTGAGGACCGCCGGCAGCAACGGCCCGGGCAGGGCAGGGCCGGGCCGGGCAGGGCAGGCATCCGGACCCCACCCCGACGAGCCGTCAGCTCAGCGTCAGCTCAGCGCCAGCTCGACGAACCGCCGCAGCACACGCCGGCCCAGTGCCTCGGTCTGGGCGGCCAGCGGCCCGCTGAGGTCCGTACCGTCGGGGAGCATCGGCGCCCAGCGGTCAAGCAGTGACCGGTCGGCCTCGAGATGGAACTGCAGGCCGTAGACGGCCCGGCCCCACCGGAACGCCTGGTTCGCCACCACCGGGCTCTGCGCCAGGCAGACGGCGCCCGCGGGGACGGCGAACATGTCGGCGTGCCATTGCAACACCGGCAGCTCGGCATCTTCCCCGGCGAACAACGGGTCCTGCCGTCCGTGCTCGGTCAACTGGATCCGGTCGAAGCCGATCTCGGCCTGGGGGGCGGCTGACACCTCCGCCCCGAGCGCTGCTGCCAGCTGCTGCGCACCGAGGCACACACCGAGGACCGGCAGCCCGCCGTGCACGGCAGCGTGCAGCCAAGCACGCTCGGCGGAGAGCCAGGGATGCTCCGCATCGTCGCCGACGCCCATGGGGCCGCCCATCACCACCACACCGCCGACGTCCTGCAGCTCAGGTAGGCGGTCACCGCGGTGGATACGGACGTCGACCGGCGACTGCCCGGCGTCGGCCAGTGCGCTGGCGATGGTGCCGGGGACTTCGTGCTCGACGTGCTGGACGACAGCCCACTGCCGTGGACGCTCGGCCACAGGATCAGCCCGCTGCAGCGACGTCACCCGGCGTCGACCACGCGGAACGCCTCCGCCAGCCGCCCCGGTGCGAGGCCACCAGCCGAGGCGTTGCCGCCCATCCACCGCTGCAACAGCTCGTGGAGGTTGGCGCCGTCTCCCACCTGGCTGGCATGGGCCCGCAGGGCGGCCAGCTTCCGGTCCATGACGTCGGTGCAGTCGACGAAGCAGTTGCTGTCGGCGGCTCCCATCAGCCACAGCTGCCGCACGGTGTGCGGCTCCAGACCCTCGTCGAGCAGCTCCGGATGGGCGAACGGGTTGCGGGCATCGGGGTAGACAGCGCAGATGGTGGCTTCACCGGCCGCCCGATGATCGGGATGGCTCGCCGCCATCCGTTCCCAATTGCGCTCGGGAGACTGGGTCACCACACGGTCCGGCTGGACCTGACGGACCACCCGGGTGATGTCACGACGCAGCTCGATGCTCGCCAGCAGTCGCCCGTCGCCGTAGCCGAGGAACACCAC
Organism: Actinomycetes bacterium; assembly: GCA_021779775.1. GTDB lineage: Bacteria > Actinomycetota > Acidimicrobiia > Acidimicrobiales > UBA8190 > JAJYAB01. Next base: position 1,912 of record JAJYAB010000045.1, on the reverse strand, counting down.
ATCGTCCACGCCGACCTCGGCGGCGGCTGCACGCTGCTCGGACCGGCGCAGTCGAGCCATGTCCGGTCGGGCGACACTGCGATCGGACCCTCCGGCATCGCCGTCGGTGACGACGCAGTACATGACGGCGATGCCCTGCTTGACCCAGGAAGCCACCGAGCCCGCCGCACCGAAGTCGACGTCGTCCGGATGCGCGGTGACCACCAGGATGCGCTCGACGCCCACGTCGAGGACGCCAGGGTCGATGGTGGCGGTGGTGGGGCTGGGGCCGGTGGCGCCGGTGGCGCCGGTGGCGCCGGTGGCGCCGGTGGCGCCAAGCATGCTCAAGCTGCGTCGCCCGCCGGCTGCCACTCGGCCAGCGACCCCAGGCGCGGGTCGTTCGAGAAGATCTCCACGATGGACTGACGGAGGCCGAGACGCTTCTGGATCCGCTCCACATCGAGGATCTGGTCCCACAGCACCAGGGTGGCCACGACGCCGCTCCCCCCGGCGCGGGCCGTCCGGCCAGAGCGATGCAGGTAGGCCTTATGGTCTTCCGGAGGGTCGTAGTGGACGACCACGTCGACATCCTCGATGTCGAGCCCCCGCGCGGCGACGTCGGTAGCCACCAGGACCGACAGCTTGGACGAAGAGAAGTCCTCCAACGCCTTCTCGCGGCTGGACTGGCGCAGATCGCCGTGGATGGCGGCCGACCGCACACCCTCGCGCTGGAGCTGCTCCACCAGGCGGTCGGCCCCTCGCTTCGTCCGCACGAACAGGATCACCTTCGTGGCGCCCCGGCAGATGGCTGCCACCACCTTGACCTTGTCCATCTGATGGACCTGCAGGAACCGGTGCTCCATCGAGTCGACGGTCGGCCGGGCCGACTCGACCTCGTGCCGGACAGGATCGCTCAGGTGCCGGCGGACCAGCCGGTCGACGTCACCGTCGAGCGTGGCGGAGAAGAGCATCGTCTGGTGCGGTCCGGTGATCCGGCGCAGCACCCAGTCGACCTGTGGCAAGAAGCCCATGTCCGCCATGCGGTCGGCCTCGTCCAAGACCGCCACCTCCACGTCGCACAGGTCGATCTCCCTGCGCTCGGAGAGGTCGGTGAGCCGGCCTGGCGTTGCGATGACGACATCGCAGCCCTTGCCGATCTGCTGGATCTGCCGGTCGATGTCGGCACCGCCATAGACCACCACGGCCCGCTTACCCAGGGCTGCGGCAAGCGGTGCCAGCACCTCGGCCACCTGCACCGCCAGCTCGCGCGTCGGCACGAGCACCAGGCCGCGCGGCCGCCGGCTCGCTGCTTCGCCCACCCGCATGAGCAGCGAGAGCCCGAAGGCCAGGGTCTTCCCGGATCCTGTCTTGGCCTTGCCGCAGACGTCGCGCCCGGCGAGGCCATCGGGAAGGGTGATGGCCTGGACCGGGAACGGATGGGTGATCCCCTGGCGCGACAAGACGGCAACCAGCTCATCGGCGATCTGTAGGTCTTCGAAGGTCTTGGTCGGATCGTAGGTCTCGACCTTCTCGTCTTCGGTGGTCTGCTCGTACATGGCCGTCATCGGCTCGCTCGCTCTCGTGTTCGCTGTCCCGCGACCGGTCTCGGTCATCCGGGGCGGGCCCGCCTCGGTACCTCCGTGGGATCCGTCGAAACGAACACGTCTGTGGTGAGGAAGAACCCCAATGGCTCCTGCGGCCAGTCGCCGCTTTCCACTGCAAGCTTGAGTCTATCGGCGCACGCGGCATAACTGTTGCTATTAGGTGACGGTCGGCCAGTTCCATCAGTCGGTGCACGGTCCCGGTCATGATGACCGGTGCTACCAACCGACATCGACGTGGTGGATTGCGGTAGGGACCGCCCTTTCGGGCGGCCCCCCGCACAGATCCCAGCGTGCGGGACTACCGCACTGGGCTCCTGCCTCGGGTCCGA
>JAJYAB010000044.1 GCA_021779775.1 Actinomycetes bacterium | reverse complement strand
TGTTCTCCGGTGCCCCGCAGGTGCACGAGCAGCCGTTCCTCGCCCACCGGCAATGGGATCCGGTGTGGGCAGCGGCGCAGGACGCCGAGCTGCCGATCAGCTTCCATGTCGGCTCGGGCGACATGGGGTCCCAGTTCTCCGGCGAGCGGATCATGACGGAAGGCTTCGGGGCCACCTACGCCCGGGCGTCAACGTCGCTGTTCTTCGACACCGCCATGCAGCTCACGGACCTGTTGTTCTCCGGCGTCCTCCCGCGGTTCCCGAACCTCTCCTTCGTGTCGGTGGAAAGCGGCATCGGGTGGATCCCGTTCCTGCTGGAGGCTGCCGACTACCACTTCGTCGAAGGTGACGTCCGCAAGGAACGGCCCGAGTTCGAGGAGATGCCGAGCTTCTACTACTTTCGTCAGGTGTACGCCTCGTACTGGTTCGAGAAGGTTGCACCCCGCAAGCTCCTCGACGAGGTCGGCCACGACCGCATCCTGTTCGAGACCGACTTCCCGCACCCGACCTGCCTCCAGGGGGAGCGCGTGAAGGATGCGATCGGCAACCTCGATGGCGTTCCCGACGACATCCGGTCCAAGATCCTCTGGGAGAACGCCTGCCGGTGCTACCGGATCGATCCCGCCGAGGTCCCCGGAGCGCTCGCGCCCGCGGGCACCCCGCCCGCGCCGCCAGACGGATCGGTATCGCGGTGAACTCGGTATCGCCGTAAAGGACGTGCTGACCAGCTAGCGTCCGACGGACTTTCGTACCGGAAGTTGGGGAGGGACCGATCATGGCCACATCAGCACGTTCCCGGTGCCGGGCCGACCGAGGGGGGCGTCACCGGCAGCGCAAGATGCTACCAGGCCTCGTGGGGCTGCTCACCCTGGCGCTGTTGGCCGCCGCCTGCGGCAACAGCGCGGCGCCGTCGGCAGCGACCGGGACCAACAGTCCGGGTGGTGGGGCCCCGAGCGTGTCGTCGTCGCAGGGCGTCACCTCCAACTCGATCACCGTCGGGGTCGACGCTGCCCTGTCGGGGTTCGGCGGGTCCCTCGGCGAGGAAGAGGTCGGTCCGATCCAGGCCTACTTCGACATGGTCAACGCCCAGGGCGGGGTGAACGGTCGGATGCTGAAGCTCGACGTCCTCGACGACCAGGACAACACCACCGTGATGGCAGCCAACGTCCGGCGCCTGGTCAGCCAGGACCACGTGTTCTCCGTCATCGGGTCGTTCAGCGACACCTACAACGACTACGTCGTGCATCTCGGCATCCCCACCTACGTGTTCGGCGTCACCATCAAGCCGTTCGAGTCGAGGTACCCGAACGTCTACCCCCTGGTCGGCAACGCGCTGGCCTGGACCATCGACCAGGTCGATGCCCTGAAGCAGCTCCACCTGTTCAAGCCGGGGATGCGGGTGGCGATCCTCTACGACTCGCAGGTCATCGACGTCTCCCCCTACGTGCCGGACTTCGTCAAGGCATGGCAGGCAGCCGGCGCCAACGTGGTGAGCACCGACTCGTACACCATCACCTCCGGCGACTGCACCCCGCTCATCTTGAAGATGCGGGCGCTCCACATCGACTACTGGGACTTCGATTCCGCCGGCTGGCCCCTGTGCGTATCGGCGGCCCAGCGCCTCGGCTACCGGCCCACCATCGGGTGGGGCTCGTGGGCCACGAGCGTGGCTGGGCTGGCCACCCTGGCGGGACCGTGGGTGGACGGCGTCTGGGGGGGGAACGAGGCCAACCAGCCCGACGGCCAACCGGGGGGGAACGGCACGACCTTGGCGGCGGAGACGCAGTACGTCAACGCCATCAAGCAGTATGTCCCCGCGCTCAACGACGTGGCGGACCTCGAGTCCCCGTCGACCACCGGCTACTGGTCCGGCGCGGCGATGCTGGTGGCAGCGATCGAGGCCCAGGGCCGCAACGTCACCTGGTCGGGCGTCAACAGATGGATGGCGCAGCTCCATAACTTCCCGACCGGGATCATGCCGCCCATCCAGTCGATGGCCCCCAAATGTAAGCAGGGCCAGCCGGCGGTGTGGTTCGGCCAGTGGCACTGGGACGCCCAGACCAAGTCGGCCGTCCGCTCCCCGGCCACCGGCTGGGTCTACCCTGCCGACACGGGCGTCTTCGCCAAGAACGCCTCCTGCTGGCTGACCGAGACATCCGACCAGCTTGCCGGCTGAGGACCCAGCCGCCCGACGGCACGCCAGCTCATGCGAGGAACGCCAGCTCGGATGAGCGGTACACCACCCGGCCGGCCACCACGGTGGCCAGCACCGGGATGGCGGCCAGATCCGCGGTGTCGACGGAGAGCGGGTCGGCGCCGAGCACGACGAAGTCGGCCGGGCCGCGCAGGCGCAGCACACCGCCCTCGTCACCGGACGCTGCGGCGGCGCCTCGGGTGACGAGGGCGAGTGCCGTGGCGGCATCGACGCGCTCGTCGGGGTTCAGCTCCCGGACCACAGCTGCCGCTACCGACTCCATCGGGCGCGCCGCGAGGACCGGCGCGTCGGACGCTGCTGCCACCGTGACACCTGCGTCCAGGAGGGAGCGGACCCGGTACAGCCACCGGTGCTCGACGTCGCTGAGCTGTTCGGCGTACTTGGCCCTGCGGCGCTCCACGAACGCGGGGTGGGTGACGACCACCGCGCCGGACGCTGCGACCTGGGCCACCTGCTCGGGCAGGCAGAGTGACACGTGCTCGAGGCGGTCGGCACGACTTGCCGGGGGCGACGCGCCGAGCGCGTGGAGTGCCCGGTCGAGGGTGTCCACGTCGGTGACGTGGAGCGCTACCGGCCACCCCCGGGCCCGGCACCGGGCTACGACCTCGTCGAGGTCTTCCGGGTCGTCGCCCTCGACGATGCATTTCGCGTGACCGAGGCGGACCGGGCTGAGGTCCGTGACCGGCCCGGTCGACACGATCGTCGCTGCCAGCATCAGCGACACCCGTGGTGCGGGAGCATCCCCCGCCCACGTCGCCAGCAGATCCACGGCACGCTGGTCGTTGGTCGCTGTGGCATCGGTGACTGCGGTGACACCGGCGGCCAGCAGATCGCTGGCCGTCTCGTCGAACGCTGCTCGCAGGTCGCCGGGGTCGAGGGCAGGCACCGCGCCCAACACCGGTGACCGCTCGGCTACCGCACCGGTGGCCCGCCCGTGACGGTCACGCTCCACACCGTCGGTGCCGTCGCCCCGGTCGGGGTCAACACCCAGACGGCGAAGCGCCTCGCTGTTGCACCAAGCGACCACGCCGACCGAGTGGTGGACCACCAGCGGGCGCCCCGGCACGGCACGGTCGAGCAGATGGCGGTCGGGTGGGCGGCGCTCGGCCACCAGCGCGTCGTCGAAGCCCACGGCGCGTAGCCATCCCTGCCCGCGCCGGGCGCCGGCCACCAGCACCGCTGCGAATGCGTCGAGGTCGGGGGCGACCGCCGCCGAGCAGTCGACGGAACGGCGGCCGGCTGCCATGGCCAGCAGGTGGACATGAGGATCCTCGAACCCCGGCACGACGACCGCGCCAGCCGGCAGGTGCAAGGCGCCGGGTGCGGCAGTGAGCTCGGTGATGCAACCGCCGTCAGCGACGACCCCCCCGGCAATCGGCCGGGACGGATCGAGCGTGCGGACCATCCCCGCCAGCGCGAGACGTTCCGGCCTCATCGACGCGCCGTCGTCACCAGCATGCCGTCGGGGCCGTCACCTCAGCCGTGCAACGCCGCCAGGACCAGGGGGAGCAGATCGCGCCTGACCACCTTGCCGGTGCTGGTGCGAGGAAGCTCGTCGAGAACCACGACCTGCTCAGGGCGCTTGAACGGTGCGAGCCGGTCGGCGCAGAAGCGGACCAGCTCCTGCGCCGACACGTCACTCTCTTCCCGAACCACGACCGCGGCGACCACCCGCTCGCCCCACGTGTCGTCCGGCACGCCTACCGCCGCCGCCTCGGCCACCCCGGAATGCTCGTACAAGACTGCTTCGACCTCCTCCGGCGCGACGTTCTCACCACCTCGGATGATCAGGTCGCCGGCTCGACCAGTCAGGAACAGGTAACCACCGGCGTCGAGGTAGCCGAGGTCGCCGGTGTGCACCCAGCCCGCTTCGTCGAGCGTGACCCGGGTCTTCTCCTGGGCGCCCCAATATCCCTGCATGGCCCGGACGGTCCGCAACTGCACCTCACCCACCTGGCCGGCGCCGAGCGTCCGGCCGGCCGTGTCGACCACCCGCAGCTCGACATCGTCGAGGGGGCGGCCCACCGACGACAGCCGCCGCCACCGGGTCTCGATCTCCTCGGGGCTGCCTTCCATCTCGTGGTCGTCGGGTCCGAGCACGGCAACGGTGGAAGTCGTCTCGGTCTGGCCGTAGGACCCCGACCAGGACACGGTCTTCGGGAACGTCTCCAGCCCCCGGCGGATGACCGCCGGGGGCATGGGTGCGGCCCCGTAGGTGACTGCCTCCAGGCTCGACAGATCCGCGGCGGCGATATGCGGGTGGTCGAGCAGCCGGGCGAGCATGGTCGGCACCAAGAAGGCATGGGTGACCCGGTGGCGCTCGACGGCATCGAGCCAGGCACCCGGCTCGAATTGCCCGAGCAGCAACGTGGTCCGGCCGATGTACAGGGCGTTGAGCAGCGACGTCAGTCCGGCGATGTGGTACAGCGGGGCCGACAGCAGCGAGACACCGTCCGTGGTGCCGTCAGCGGCGTCGTTTCTCGACATCACATAGCCGCTGAGCGATCCGTGGGTGAGCATCACACCCTTGGGCTGCGCGGTCGTGCCACTCGTGTAGAGGAGCACGGCGAGCTCGTCGTCGTCCACGTCGGCGATGGCGTCGTCCGGGTCGGCCCCGTCGCGGGCGCTCGGGTAGCCGTCGGGGTCGTCGAGCACCAGCACGTCGGCGAGATGGCCGGGACGCACTGCCCCGACCGCGTCGAGGTAGCGGCGCTCCGTGAACAGCACCTTCGCGCCGGAGTCCGACAGGAGGTGCGACAGCTCGCCGGTCCTGGCCCGGTAGTTCATGGGCACCGCCGTCGCACCCCGGGCTGCCGCTGCGAACACGACCTCGACCAGCTCGCTGCGGTTGGTCGACACGATGGCAACCCGGTCGCCGGGCCCCACGCCCAGGCCTGCCAGCAGGCCAGTGGACCGGGCAACCGCTGCCCGCAGGTCTGCATAGGTGCGCTCGTCGCCCCCGTCGACGAGCGCTCGCTGCTCGTCGACGATCATGGCAGGGATGTCCAGCAGCATCGCCAGGTTCACGTCGTCCTCATCCCTTCCTCACCGGTCCACCAGGGATCAGCCGCCGGTGATCTCCACCGCCTCGGCGGCGAGCAGATCGGCGATCTCGTCCTCGTCCATGCCGAGCAGGTCCGCCAGCACCGTGTAGCTGTCCTCACCGACGCAGGGCGCCGCCTTGGTCAGCCGGCCCGGTGTACGTGACAGATGGGCTTGCAACCCGTCGTAGGGAACCGTGCCCATCTCGGTGTGCTCCAGGGTGACGTAGTAGCCGCGGTGGCGCACCTGGGCGTCGAGGGGCAGGCCGGTCTGGTCGGGCACCATGCCGGCAGGCACCGCCGGCGCCAAGGCGGCGAAGAGCGCGTCCTGCTCCCACTGCGACGTCCATTCCGCCAGGCGGCCGTCGAGCTCGTCCTCAGCCGCCTTGCGCCCGACGAAGGTCGACCAGCGAGGATCGTTCGTCCAGTCGGGGTCGCCCATCGCCCGGCAAAGCGCCCGCCAGTGCCCGTCGGTCTCGCAGGCGATGGCGATCCACCCCTCGTGCTCCCGTACCGGCCGGGTCGGGTAGACGCCATGGGGACAGGCCGCGTCGGCGCTGTTGCCTCGACGGGTGGCGACCCGGCCGGTGAGCTCGTAGTCGAGGAGCTCCGGTCCGAGCAGCTGGACAGCGGCCTCGTACTGGGACAGGTCGATATGCTGGCCCTCTCCGGTGCGGCGGCGATGATCGAGGGCGGCGACCACCGCGGTGGTGGCGAACCGCTGGCATATGAAGTCGGTGTAGGCGCCGTAGACCGGCACCGGGTCGCGGTCGGAGTACCCGCAGATCTCGTAGAAGCCGCTCAGGGCGGCCATCAGGTTGCCGAAGCCGCGGTAATCCCGCCGGGGGCCCGTCTGGCCTTGCATGCAGGTGGACAGCATGACCATCCCGGGATTACGCGGTTGCAGCTCGGCGTAGCTCATGCCCCATGCCGCCATCGTCTTCGGGGTGAAGCTCTCGAGCAGCACGTCGCACCAGTCGACGAGCCGCAGGGCGACCTCTCGCCCGAGGGGGTTGCCGAGGTCGAGCCCGATGCCCAGCTTGGAGGCGTTGTAGTCGGCGTAGAAGTGGGAGTTGTTGATCCCGGGCACCCCGTCGCGAAACGGAGGCGTGAGCCGCAGGACGTCGGGCCGCGTGGAAGAGTCGAGCCTGACCACTGTGGCGCCGTAGTCGGCCAGGTAGCGGGCAGTCAGCGGCCCGACCCCGACCCAGGACATGTCCCAGACTTTCAGGCCCTCGAAGACTTGTACGCCATCCATGTCACACCACCCCCAGGACGTTGAGGCGCTTCAGCTCGTCGGTGCGCAGACCGAGCTCGCCGACATAGACGTCGCGGTTGTGCTCGCCGACCAGCGGGGCGCGCCGCCCGTCAGCCAGCGGGGTTCCCGAAAGCTTGGCCCACGGACCGGCGTACACCACCGGAGCGTCACGCTCGGGATGCTCGACCTCCACGAACAACCCGCGTGCCGCGAGCTGCTCGTCGACGCGGATGTCAGCGACCGTGTTGACCGGCGCCAGCAGGAACCGCCGGGCGAGGGCCTCGGTGTACAGCTCTGCCTTCGTGCGCTTGGCGAAGAACGCGTCGATCAGGGCGGAGACGTCGGCGAAAAACTTGCGGCCCTCCTCGGTGACAGCCAGCTCGGCGAAGTCGATGCCCACCCAGTCGACCTCCTGGAGCCAGTCGGGCACACCCTCCTCCTCGCCGATCCACCGCAGCAGCGCCGTGACGACCGGACCCCCGAGCGCTCCACCGGCGAGCAGCACGCTCACGTGGCCGTCGGCGCACCGGTACAGCATGCGGAACCGCGCGTGCCCGTGGGCGACGTCGCGGCCCTGCCGGCGGAGCTCGACGCCTTCGAGGTACGGGAAGGACGATGCGTTCATGATCGTGCGGATCGCTGCCAGCTGGGCCGACACGTCGACGTGCTGACCCTCGCCGGTGGCCGCGGCGTGGTACAACGCGATGGTGGTCGCCACCGCGGCTTCGGCCGCGCCGTGCAGCTCGTACTGCGGCACGCTGATGCGCACCGGAGGGCGGTCGGGCTCGCCGGTGAGCCACATCGGTCCGCCCATCGCCGACAGCACGAGGTCGGGCCCGGCAAAACCCGCGTAGGGGCCGGTCTGACCGAACGGGGTCACCGAGGTGACCACGAGGCGGGGGTTGATGCGGTGCAGGTCGTCGTACCCCAGCCCACGCTCGGACAGGTGCCCGGGGTCGAACGACTCGATCATCACGTCGGCACCCGCCAGCAGCCGGCGGGCGAGGGACTGGCCGTCGGCTGTGTCGAGGTCGAGCGTCACGCCCCGCTTCCCCCGGTTGAAGAACCACCAGCGCAGGCTCCGCTCGGGACCGGGCTCGTCGTCGGCGAACGGGGGAAGCCGGCGCCCGGGGTCACCGCCCGGCGGCTCCACCTTCACCACGTCGGCACCGAGGTCGGCGAGCATGCGCCCGGTCAACCACGCCCAGGTGGAGAAGTCGACGACGCGGTAGGGCGCCAAAGCTCCCGGCGCTCGGTCTGTCCCCACGGTCGGATCCGCGATGCTCACACCGATGTGCCGTCGGGATGGAGGTAGCCCGACGCCAGGTGCCCGTCGGCGTCGAGCTGCTGGTACTCGGCTTCGGACAGGCCAGCCAGCTCCCGCCACACGTGCTCGTTGTCGTACCCCGTCCCGGTGATCGGCTCCCAGCGCATCGCCGGCCCGGTCCAGTGCCACAGGTGCGCTGGGTACTCGTGGACACCGGTGTCGGCACCAGTGTTCTCACGGAAGAAGCCCCGAGCCCGCAGGTGCGGGTCACCGAAAGCATCGGCCTCGGTCAGGACCGGCCCGGCTGGCACGCCTTGGGCCTGACAACGATGGAAGACCTCGTAGAGATCCAAGTCCGACGTCCACCCCGTCAGCCGCTGGTCGAGCTCGTCGTGGGCGGCCCGACGACCCTCGGCGGCGGCGAAGCGCTCGTCGTCCGCCCACTCGGGGTCGCCCATGGCCCGGCGGAGGCCAGCCCACTCGTCGTCGGACCCGACCGAGATGACCGCCCAACGGTCGGCGCCCGCACACCGGTAGCACCCCTGCGGAGCACGGGTGAGGTGACGGTTGCCGCTCGGCCCGTGTTGGCGCCCGGTACGTGCGGCGTCGACGAACAGCTCACCGATCTGCTGCATCACGTTCTCGGACTGCGGCAGCTCGATGAACGTCCCCTCCCCGGTCCGCTCCCGGCGACGCAGCGCGGCCATGACCGCGAAGGCGCCAGTAGCTCCCGAAGCCGGGTCCATGTGGAACACCGAGGTCGTGGAGGTGGGGTCGGTGTCGCGGTACCCCCGAACGGCGGTAAGGCCCGACAGCGCCTCGAAGTGGGCGCCGAAGCCCACGAAGTCGTGGTACGGGCCGGTCAGCCCCATCGGCGGCATCCGCAGCACGATGAAGCGAGGGTTGCGGTCGTGGAGCACGTCCCACCCGATGCCGAGCTTGTCCAGCACCCGGGCAGCGTTGTTCTCGACCAGCACGTCGGCGACGTCGACGAGGCGCAAGAAAGCCTCACGACCCGACTCCTTGGACAGGTCGAGGGTTGCCATGCGCTTGCCCCGGGCGTGGCAATTGAACATGGCGTGGCGGTTCCACGGCCGCTCGCCGGGGTCACGGTCCGGGAAGGCGCCCACGATCGGCCCCAGCGACTCCACCATCTCCTTGGTGACACGGGGAGCGAAGCCCTTCGTGCTGGACGGGAACAGATACGGGTTCTCGAGCCTGATGACCTCCGCGCCCAGGTCGCCGAGGAGCATCGTGCAATAGGGCCCCGACCACACGACCGTGAGGTCGAGGACCCGGACGCCTTCGAGCGGCAGTCGCGCCATGGCAATCTCCTCGTCTCGGCTCAGATGGCGCCGGCGGCGCGCAGCTCGGTGAGCTCGGCGTCTGTCAACCCAAGCTGGTCGTGGTACACCTCGTCGTTGTGCTCACCGAGGAGCGGCGCAGGTCGGTGCAGCTGCCAACCGGCGGCCATGCGGAACGGCGCTCCCGGTTGGCGGAGCGGTCCGGCGACCGGGTGCTCCACGTCGACCAGGAAGCCCCGCTCGATGAAGTGGGCGTCGGTGACCACATCGGCCGGGGTCTTCACCGCGGTGAGGGGCCACGCGTGGGATTGGGCGGCGAGCATGGCCTCGTCGCGCGTCCGTTCGAGGAGCCAGGGGTACAAGACGGCGTCGGTGGCATCCGACAGATCCGGGTTGAACAGCCAGCCGGGGTCGCCGTACAGCCGGTCCATCTCCTCGTCTTGGAGCGTGGCAAGCATGCGCGGCACCCAGGCCGGGATGGTGATGATCTGCACGTAGCCGTCTGCACACGGGTACACGCCCATCGGGGCGGGGGTAAGACGCTGGGTCGCCTCCCGCCCAGGCATCCCGCCGTTGTAGGCAAAGCCGGTGAGGAACGCCAGGCGCCGGTCGATGGACGCCTCCTGGCTCTCGAGGTTCGACACGTCGACGTGGACTCCCTCACCCGACTGCTCGGCGACGAGCACGGCCGCCAGCGTGGCCGTGGCTGCCAGGTTCCCGCACTGGTAGCTGATGACCGAGCCGGCCATCTTCAGGGGCTCGCGCTCGTCCAACCCCGTGCTGCTCATCGGCCCACCCATGGCGTAGGAGACGATCTCCTCACCCTTGTAGTGGGCATAGGGGCCGTCCTGGCCGAACGGAGTGACGCTGGTGAGGACGAGGCTCGGGTTGATCGCCGCCAACGCGTCGTAGCCGATACCCCAGGTGTCGAGCCTCCCCGGCGCCTCG
>JAJYAB010000043.1 GCA_021779775.1 Actinomycetes bacterium | reverse complement strand
AGCCACGCTCGGTGGCCGTTCGAAGATCGTCAAGCCCGGCCGGGCTGTCCTCGGGAAGTCCCTACGCGAGCTGCGAGAAGCACAACCCGCCAAGGCCACCGGAAAATGACCGACGCCGCACCCATCTCGACGGGCGGGCGACTGGCACCATAGCCCGAGCGGTTTGCATTTCCAGTGCCGATACCGGTGGCCGTGACCAGACAGCGTTCAGGCGTGTCTGGTCACGGCCACCGTTGCGTTGTTGTCCCGATGTGTCTGGCCCATAGTCGTGAGACACTGCTTCCGGTCTGCATGAGACACTACTTCCGGTCTGTCTTGACCGGAAGCCGGTCAGCGGGCAGGATGACTCCATGAGCCAGATGCCGCAGTCATCATCGCGTACCGGGTGGTCCTTCGCCGACATCTGGGAGGCGATCGCCGACCAGCTCCCTGACGCGACCTGTGTTGTCCAAGGGGACCTGACCCGAACGTGGTCCGAGTTCGACCAACGGGCGGACGGGGTCTCCCGCTATCTTCTCGACGAAGGTCGTGCGTGCCAGCAGGAGAAGGTGGCGCAGTATCTCCACAACTCTCCCGAGTACCTCGAGACGCTCTTCGCCTGCTTCAAGGCGGGCCTGGTCCCCGTCAACACGAACTACCGCTACACCGCCGGCGAGCTCGAGTACCTGTGGGACAACGCCGACGTGGTGGCTGTGGTCTTCCATGGAACGTTCGCGTCGACCTGTGCGGCAGTGCGCGAGCGCGTACCTTCGGTGCGTACCTGGCTCTGGGTCGACGACGACAGCGGACCGTGCCCGGACTGGGCTGTCCCGTACGAGAAGGCGGCGGATGCCACGACGGACCGGGTCGTCGCGCCATGGGGCCGGTCGGGCGACGACCTGTACCTGCTCTACACGGGCGGCACCACCGGTATGCCGAAGGGCGTCATGTGGCGGCAGGACGATCTGCTTGTCACGTTCGGATCGGGCATGGGGCTGGTGCTGCCGGAGACGAGAGAGCCGGGCCTGCTCGAAGGCCGGTTCACCCAGCCGGGGCCGAAGGGTCTCCCCGCGTGCCCGCTCATGCACGGGACAGGCGCATTCTCGTCGTTCGGGGTCTTGTCTGCAGGCGGCTCGGTCGTGTTGCTGGCATCGCGCAGCTTCGACCCTGCCGAGCTGCTCGACACGGTCGAGCGCGAACGGGTGAACACCATTGCCATCGTCGGCGACGCGTTCGCCAAGCCTCTGCTCCAGATGCTCGACGAGCATCCGGGGCGTTGGGACCTGTCGAGCCTGGTCGCCATCATCTCTTCGGGGGTGATGTGGAGCGAGGCCACCAAGCAGGGCCTGCTGCGCCACCATCCGGCCATGCTCCTGGTCGACGCCTTCAGTTCCTCGGAAGCCCTGGGAATGGGTCAGTCCATCTCCGGTGGAGGACAAGCAGCTGAGACCGCCACCTTCCAGCTCGGCTCGGAGACCATCGTGGTCGACGACGACGGCCGGCCAGTCGAGCCCGGATCAGATGTGGTCGGTCGGCTCGCAGTCGGTGGCCGGCAGCCGATCGGCTACTACAAGGACGAGGAGAAGTCGCGGCGCACGTTCATCACGGTCGACGGCCGGCGGTACTCGTGTCCCGGCGACTACGCCACCGTGACTGCCGATGGCAAGATCACCGTGCTCGGCCGTGGTTCGGTCTGCATCAACACCGGTGGCGAAAAGGTGTTCCCTGAAGAGGTCGAAGAGGTGATGAAGACACACCCGGCGGTCGCTGACGCCGTTGTCGTCGGTGTGCCGCACGAGCGGTTCGGGGAGATGGTGGTTGCGGTCGTCGAAGCACGCAGCGGTGCGGTCCTCGACGAAGCTGACCTGATCGAGCACGTGCGGCCCAGGCTCGCCCACTACAAGGTGCCACGACATGTGGTTGCCGTCGCCACTATCGGCCGAGCTCCCAATGGCAAGGTCGACTACACGCGGCTACGTGACCTGGCTGCCGAGGGTATCGCGGCGCCCGGCGCCGAAGCCTGAGCGGCGGACAAGACGTCGATCCCGGCCCCGGGATAAGACAATCGACGGATGATGTGTAATGCTGCTCAGTGGAGGTGGGTCGCCGTACGCCGTCGTGCGTGCGGGAGCCGCGGAGTGACGAACAACACAGAACGGCGACAGAGGAGCGGTGGACAATGAATTTTGCCTTCAGTGAGGAGCAGGAGGAGCTGCGGCGGTCGGTGCGGCGGTTCCTGTCGGATCGGTCGCCGGTGGCGGAGGTTCGCCGTCTAATGGAGACGGACGAGGGGTTCGATCGTGGGGTGTGGGGCCAGATGGCCAACCAGCTCGGTTTGCAGTCGTTGATCGTTCCTGAGGCGTATGGGGGTGCGGGTTTCTCGTTTGTGGAGCTGGTGGTGGTGCTCGAGGAGACGGGTGCGGTGCTGTTCGGCGGCCCGTTGTTCCCGACGGTGGCGTTGGCGACGACGGCGCTGTTGGCGTCGGGTGACGAGGCGGCGAAGAAGGATCTGCTGCCGGGGATCGCGAGTGGGGACACGATCGCCACTGTCGCGCTCACCGAGGACAGCGGCCGGTGGGATCTCGGCGGGGTGACGTTGGCGGCTACCGAGTCGGGGGGCCAGTGGTCGTTGACTGGTCACAAGATGTTCGTGCTCGATGGGCAGAACGCCGATCTGGTGCTGGTGGCGGCGCGTACGGCGGCGGGGGTCAGCGTGTTCGCTGTGGATGGTGGTGCTGCGGGTTTGACGCGTACGCCGCTGGCCACGATGGACCAGACCCGGAAGCAGGCGCGTCTGGATCTGTCGTCGACGCCGGGCCGGCTGATCGGCGAGGATGGTGGTGGTGGGCCGATGCTGTCGAAGATGCTCGATCTGGCTGCGGTGGCGTTGGCTGCCGAGCAGGTGGGTGGCGCGCAGCGATGCCTCGACATGTCGGTGGAGTACGCGAAGAACCGTATCCAGTTCGGGCGGCCGATCGGGTCGTTCCAGGCGATCAAGCACAAGTGTGCCGACATGCTGTTGGAGGTCGAGTCGGCGAAGTCCGCTGCGTACTATGCCGGTTGGGCTGCCGCTGAGGACTCCGACGAGCTGCCGGTGGTGGCCAGCCTGGCGAAGTCGTACTGCTCGGAGGCGTACTTCCACGCGGCGGCCGAGAACATCCAGATCCATGGTGGTATCGGGTTCACGTGGGAGCACGACGCCCACTTGTACTTCAAGCGGGCGAAGAGCTCGGAGCTGCTGCTCGGCGACCCGGTGTACCACCGCGAGCTCCTCGCCCAGCGCATCGGCATCTGAGAACACGGCATCTGAGAACACGGCATCTGAGGGCGCGCCCAGCGCCATCTGACGGAGAGCGAGACGAGGCAGGAGACCATGAAGACCAAAGCAGCGATTCTGTGGGCCCCGAAGGAGAACTGGAGCGTCGAGGAGATCGAGCTCGACCCTCCGAAGGGGCAGGAGGTTCTGGTGCGCCTGACGGCATCGGGCATGTGCCACTCGGACGAGCACCTCGTCACCGGCGACCTACCCGTCGCTTTGCCGCTGGTGGGCGGCCACGAAGGGGCCGGCGTCATCGAGGCGGTCGGCCCTGCGGTGACGTCCGTCGTGCCGGGGGACCACGTGGTTCTGTCGTTCCTCCCGGCGTGCGGACATTGCCGACCGTGCTCGAGCGGGCACCAGAACCTGTGCGATCTGGGGGCAAGCCTGATGACCGGCCGGCAGGTGGACGGCACCGCCCGTCATCACGCCCGCGGTCAGGACCTCGGCCTGATGTGCATGGTCGGGACGTTCGCCCATCACACGGTGTGCCATGAGGCGTCGGTGGTGAAGGTGGAGGACGATGTCCCACTGGACAAGGCATGCCTGATCGGTTGTGGGGTGACAACCGGCTGGGGGGCATCGGTGTACTCGGCCAAGGTCGCCCCTGGGGACGCTGTTGTCGTGGTCGGTGTCGGGGGTGTCGGCACTGCTGCTGTCCAGGGGGCCGTCCTGGCCGGTGCCCGGTTCGTGGTCGCCGTCGATCCATCGGAGTTCAAGCGAGAGTCCGCCATGCGCTTCGGCGCCACGCATGCCGCCGCTTCCATCCAGGAGGCAATGGGCCTGGTGGGGGACATCACGTGGGGACGGATGGCCGAGAAGGTGATCCTCACTGCGGGCGTCGTCCACGGCGACATGATCGCTCCGCTGATGGCGTTGGTGGCGAAGGGAGGAAGGGCAGTCGTCACCGGCGTGACGCCGGTGCTCGAGATGGATGTCACGATGAATCTCGCTGATCTCACCCTCTCCCAGAAAGAACTGGTTGGCTCGTTGTTCGGTGCGGCAAACCCCCGTGAGGACATTCCGAGGCTGCTGGATCTGTACCGGGCCGGCAAGCTCCAGCTTGACGAGATGGTCACCCGGACATACCCCCTGGACGACGTCAACCAGGGTTACGAAGACCTCCGCGACAACAAGAACATCCGCGGCGTGCTTCTGTACGACTGATCCGCTACTGGTCCACTGAGACTGATCCGACTGAGACTGATCCGACTGAGAGGTAAGACGATGAAGGTCTACGACAAGCTGTTTCTTGACGGCGAATGGGTCGAGCCGACCGGTGGTGGCACCCTGGATGTGGAGGACCCGAGCACCGGCGGGCTGGCCGGAAGGGTTCCGCTGGGTACGCAACCCGACATGGATCGGGCGGTGGCGGCGGCACGGCAGGCGTTCGACAAGGGGCCGTGGTCCCGGATGCGGCCGGCGGAGCGATCCCAGGCGCTGGGCCGGCTTTGCGACTGCCTGCAGGCCAGGTCGTCCGAGATTGCCGAGACGGTCACCGCCGAGGTGGGTACGCCGATCAGCCTGTCGACCATGGTCCAGGCCAATGCACCGATCATGTTCCTCCGCTACTACGCCGAGCTGGCTGGCACGTTCGCGTTCGACGATGTGCGAGCGGGCATGATGGGTTCGACGCTGGTGGTACGCGAGCCGGTTGGCGTGGTCGGTTTGATCGTCCCGTGGAACTACCCGCTGTACCTCACCCTCTCGAAGCTCGGCCCGGCCTTGGCGGCGGGGTGCACCGTCATCGTCAAGCCATCGTCGGATGCGCCGCTCAACGCCTTCGTTTTGGCCGAGGCGGTCGCCGAGGCGGGACTGCCCAACGGGGTGTTCAACCTGGTGCCGACCACGCGTGACGTCGGTGAGCATCTCGTGCAGCACCCGTTGGTCGACAAGATCAGCTTCACCGGCAGCTCGGAAGTCGGCAGTCGCATCATGAGCCTGTGCGCCGATCAGATCAAGCGAGTGACCCTCGAGCTGGGGGGCAAGTCGGCGTGCATCATCACCGAGGACGCGTCCTTGGACGCTGCTGTGCCCATGGCCGCCAATGCCGCACTCATGAATTCGGGTCAGACGTGCGTCGCCCAGACGCGCTTGCTGGTGCCGCGGTCCCGTCACGACGAGATCATGGACCGGCTGTGCGCGGTCGTGTCGGCGATGAAGGTCGGAGACCCACGTGACCCCACCACCAACCTGGGGCCACTCGTCTCGGCTCGCCAGCGCAGCCGGGTAGAGGAGTACATGGTCCTCGGTCAGGAAGAGGGGGCTACGGTCGCCCTCGGGGGCGGCCGCCCCGATGGGCTGGACAGCGGCTACTACGTGCAACCGACCATCTTCGACGGGGTCGACAACAAGATGCGGATCGCCCAGGAGGAGATATTCGGTCCGGTGCTGTCGGTCATCACGTACGACACTGTCGACGAAGCAGTCTCGATCGCCAACGACTCGGTCTACGGGCTGTCCGGTGCGGTCTGGTGCGGCGATCCCGCTGTTGGTGTCGACATCGCCCGGAGGGTCCGGACGGGCACGTTCCACGTCAACGGGCTCGGGATGGACCCCGGTTCGCCCTTCGGCGGGTACAAGCGCTCCGGGCTGGGTCGTGAGCTGGGCGTCGAGGGTCTGTCGTCCTACCTCGAGGTGAAGAGCATCAGCCTGCCGGGCGGCTACCAACCGGCGAGCGCATGAGCCCCGCCACCGGAGGACGGTCGGAGGACGATCCCGCAGGAGTGCGGGGCAAGGCGTCGATCGTCGGTGTCGCCGATGCGGTGTCGCCGACCGGCAAGCTCGACCTTCACGGGCGCGAGCTCGAGGTGTCGGTCGTCCGTGAGGCACTGGGCGATGCCGGGTTGACCCTGGCTGACGTCGATGGGGTGTGCTGTGCCACTGGCATGATGGCCTCAGTCGAGCTTGCCGAGTACCTGGGGATCCGTCCACGATGGACCGACAGCACGATGACGGGAGGATCGAGCTTCGAGATCCACGTCGAGCATGCCGCGTGCGCCATAGCTGCCGGACAAGCCGACACGGTGCTGATCGTCTATGCGGCGACACCCCGCAGCCGGGGCCAGGACATGGCGCAGATGGCCAGTGCCATGTCCGGTGGCGGCCAGATGCCAATGGTCGAGTGGGATATCCCGTATGGCTTCGGCATCCCTGCTGCCAGCTACTCGCTGGCTGCCACCCGCCATATGGCGGAGTTCGGGACCACCCCCGAGCAGCTCGCTGCCATCTCCGTCTCCACCCGGGCGTGGGCAAGTAAGAACCCACAGGCGCGGTTCCAAGACCCGATCTCCGTCGACGACGTCCTCGCCTCCCCGTACGTGGCCGAGCCCCTCCACAAGCTCGAGTGCTGCCTGGTGACCGACGGAGCCGGCGCCGTCATCGTGAGCCGGACCGACCGTGCTCGCCACTTGGCGAAGCCTCCGGTCGCCGTGCTCGGAGTGGGCACAGCACACACGCATGGGATGTCCATCAGCCAGATGCCTGATCTGTGCACCACAGCGGCGGCGGTCTCTGGACCGCGGGCGTTCGCCATGGCCGGGCTGGCTCCCGAAGACGTCGACGTGCTGGAGACGTACGACTCGTTCACGATCACCGTCCTGCTCGCCCTCGAGGATCTGGGCTTCTGCAAGAAGGGAGACGGGGGTGCCTTCGTCGCGGAGGGTGCTCTGGGCCCCGGCGGCAGCCTGCCGACGAACACCAACGGCGGAGGGCTGTCCTATACCCACCCGGGGATGTATGGCATCTTCCCGCTGGTCGAGGCCACTCGACAGCTACGCGGCGAGGTCGGTAACGGCCGGCAGGTCGGTGGAGCGAACGTGGCCGTGGCGCACGGCTGTGGCGGAGTGCTGTCGGCGACGTCCACTGTGGTGCTCGGACGCGAGGAGGTTCTCTGATGGCACGGTTCGAGCCGAAGGCGTCGCCCCTCACGGAGCCGTTCTGGGATGCGACCCGCGACAAGAAGCTGCTGGTGCAGTGGTGCCCGGACTGTGATGCCGGCGTGTACTGGCCCCGGGTGCACTGCCCGCGCTGTCTCGGTGGAGACCTCGGGTGGAAGGAGGCGTCCGGGCGAGGTTCGGTGTACTCATTCAGCGTCATGCACGTAGCCGGCAACCCGATGATGGCGGATCGCGTGCCCTATGTGATCGGCTTGGTCGACCTCGACGAAGGAGTGCGGATCGCCACCAACATCGTGGGCTGCGAGCCCGCAGCGGTGCGGGTCGCTATGGCGGTGGCGGTGACGTGGGAGACCATGTCCGATGGCCGCAACCTCCCCCTGTTCGAGCCGGCGTGATCCACCACCGGTGACCGTGGGCGCTGCTGGCAGCGCTCACGGAAGAGACGTGCGACAGACTATGTATACTGTCATTCGGCGGTATTGTGCTTAGTGCTGCCCGTCGAGCGGTGGTGTCAGCCACCGAGAAGAAGGGAGCTGCTCGTGAAGGTGTGGATCGACCAGGACCTGTGCACCGGAGATGGACTGTGCGAGGAGATCGCCCCAGCGGTCTTCACGATGCTTGACGATGGGCTGTCGTATGTGAAGCAGGATGAGTCCGTGCTTCAGGATCCGGGTGGTTCGGGGAGCGTGGCACTGGTGCCCGACGACCTCTGGGGTGCAGTGCAGGAGGCGGCGGAGGAATGCCCAGGGGAGTGCATCTTCGTGGAGGACGCTTGAGCCCTGGCTAGATCCTTGTCTCGTGTCCCTGCCAGTACTGGTCACGTAGCTGGCGCTTGTAGAGCTTTCCGGTTGGCAGGCGAGGGAGCTCGTCGACGAATTCGAAACGTGCCGGGCATTTGTAATGGGCAATGTGCTCGCGTACGTGTTTCCGGAGCTCCCCGATGAGCCTGTCGTCGGCGGTGACATCTGCTGCCGGCTGGACCGCGGCCATGACCATTTCACCCATCTCGTCATCGGGAATGCCGAACACGGCGACGTCAGCTACCTTCGGGTGCATGACAAGGCAGTCTTCGATCTCCTGTGGGTAGATGTTGACGCCTCCTGAGATGATCATGAAGCTTTCACGGTCGGTCAGGTAGAGCCAGCCCTCCTCGTCGAGGTAGCCAACGTCGCCGAGCGTGGTCCAACCGTGCCCCTTGGGATCTTTGACGCTCTCCGTCTTCTCGGGGGCGTTGTGATACTGGTAGTCCGGTCCGCCACCGAAGTAGACGACGCCTGGCTCTCTCGCCGGTTGCTCGTTGCCGTCTCCATCGAGAATGTGGATCTCGCCGATGAGCGGACGACCTACCGTGCCCGGGTGCTCGAGCCAGTCGTTCGGGGTGGCGAGGCAGAACCCGTTGAGCTCAGTGCCGGCGTAGTACTCCCACAAGATGGGTCCCCACCAGTCCATCATCTTCTTTTTGACCTCGACCGGGCACGGCGCTGCGGCGTGCACGGCCACCTCGAGCGAGGAGACGTCGTAGCGGGTGCGCTCTGCTTCGGGAAGCTTCAACATACGGATGAACATCGTTGGTACCCACTGCGAGTGCGTGGCTCGGTGGGCCTCGACGAGGCGTAGTGATTCAGCCGGGTCGAACTTCTCCATCACGACAACCGTGCCACCGAGAGCCTGCACGCCCAACGTGAAGCCGATAGGGGCGGAGTGGTACAGCGGCGCCGGCGACAGGTAGACGCTGGCGATGTCCATCCCGAACACACCGCCGAGCAGAGCGCTCATCAGCATGCCCTCGGCGACCGACCTGCCGGACAACGGCCGTTCGATGCCCTTCGGCTGGCCCGTCGTGCCTGACGAGTACAGCATCAGCTCGCCGGCGGGTTCTTCGTCCAGCGGCTCGGTGGATACCGAGGAGATGGCATCGATGTACGAGGCGAAGCCGTCGTCCACGTTCCCACCGCCCATCAGGAGCGGGAGCGTGACTCCGGGTGCACGTCGTAGCGCCGCGGCGGCGATGCCAGCCTTCGCCTCCGTCGTCACTACGGACTTCGCCCCCGAGTCGTCGAGGATGTACGCGACCTCGTCGGCGGACAGATAGCTGTTGATCGTCGTGATGTAGAGACCGGACCGCAGCGCCGCCCACATGACTTCGAAGAAGCGAGGCTGGTTCTCAGAGAAGATAGCGACGTGGTCACCGCGTCGCAGGCCATGTTCGTGCCAGAAGCGTGCGAGTTGGATCGAGCGCCGGTCGAGCTCGGCATAGGTGACCGACTCGCCCGACGACCCCATCACCGCGGCCGGCTTGTCCGGCTGGGTACGGGCGTGTACCCCTGGGTACATCGCCGCTCAGACCTCGGCCGGCGGCCGCCGGCCGAGGTCGTCTGAGCCCCCGGGCATGACATCGGCACCTCGGAATGGAGCCGGTCGATGACCCCACCGGCGCGGCGTCATCACCTGGGCCGAGATGGGACGCAGATCCACAACACCACGAGACACGATGCAGCAACTGTAACACGGTGTGGAGCTGACCACCTCGTACCACTCGTACCACTTGGACCACTCGTACTCGTCGGACGTCCCCGGCGGGCAGTGGAGGGCGGTGACGGCCAGACCGGTCTCGGCAGCAAGCTTGGCCAGTTCGACCTTCCAGGCCCGGACCCCATGCCCATCGGGTCCCCCGGTGTCAGCGGTGACGAGAAGCTTCGTGGCATCGGGGAAGTGGGCACACCCGATCTCGGCTCACCAGCGCCGGATCGTCGCGACGGCGAATGCGGCGGTGTTGTTCGGGTACTCGAAACTGGGCCTTGCGGTCAGGGTGCCTCCACGGATCCTTGGACTTCGGGGGTGCCTGCAACGAGAACCCAAGGCGTTTGAGCAGCCGGCCAGCCGTATTGTCGGGCACGGTGAACTCCAGGCGGATGGGAACCTTCGCCAGGTTGGCGGTGGGCTGGGAAGAT
>JAJYAB010000042.1 GCA_021779775.1 Actinomycetes bacterium | reverse complement strand
GGGCTATGTCGGCCGGGCCGGCGGGTTCGCCGTCGCCGTCACCGGCCCGGCAGTCCGCTCAACGACGCCCGGCGAGCCTCGCCCAGCGCGTGGACCGCCGTCAGCAGCCAGGGCGCCACCAGCGTTCCGCCGGCCGTGTCGACATGGATGCCGTCGGCATAGCGGACGTCCACCCCACCGATCGACTGGGCGTAGTGCCCCCCGGGATCGAGGTGGGCGTTAAGGTTTTCGACCACGACCTGGGGGCCGGCAGCGGCCGCCGCCCGCCGCAGGAGGGCATTGTAGCGGCGCACCCGCCACGGCTCGTCCTCCGGCCAGCCCGAGCCGTTCGCCTGCTCGGGCTGGTGGTAGTAGGGAGCGGTCAGCAAGACGACCTCCGCTCCTGTGGCCCGGAGCACGGAGATGGCGTGCTCGATGGCCTGGTACTCCTGGCGGTCGAAGGCCGGCTGGCCGATGTGCGTCCACCGCCCGTCGAGGAGGCGGTTGCGAACCTCGTACTCCCCGTCGGCCAGCATCACCACGTCGGGATGGAACGTGGCCAGGTCGGCCGCCCACCGTGTCCACTGGGTGGCACACGGCACCTGCAGGTGCGATCCCCGGGTGCCCACCGTGCCGAGATCGACGGTGTTCCTGAGCATGGTGGTGCCTTGCAGCAGCCCGCATCCGAGCACGCCGTCGTCGGCGAAGTCGACGTCGTAGCGAGCGGCGTCGGCACCCAGGCCGAAGCCGAGGAAGCTCGCCTCCGAGTCGCCCACCAGCAGGACACGCACCGGCCCGCCCGACCCGGCGGCCACCGACGGCGTGTTGGCCGACGTGCCGGGGTCCTGCACGTGGATGTCCGGTGCGGGCACGGTCGGGCTGGTCACGCTGGCCGCCGCCAGAGCGGGCGTCGCCTCGGGGGTGAGCACGAGGAGCAAGCCTGCCACCAACGCGACGGCGGCCGGTCCGAGCGCCCAGGTGCGCCATCCGCGCAACGCTCCTCGCCGCACCGGCATCTCCAGCAGGTGGTACGACGCCGTGGCGACCGCCAGGGAGGTGCCTGCCCGTACGCCAAATAGCAGCCAGCCGGTCAGGCCGGTGCGCGCGTGGTCGAGCACGATGAAGATCGGCCAGTGCCACAGGTAGAGGCCGTAGGAGACGGTCCCCAGCGCCCGCAGGGGTGCCAGGCCCAGCAGCCGCCCCCACAGGCCACCAGGGACGAGGACCACGGTGGCGAGCAGGCCGGCGGCGGCCACGGCGACGACCGCGAACCCTCCCCGGTAGAGCCAGGTGGTCTGGCTGCCGACCGTCACCGCGCATGCCAGGACGACGCCGAGCGAAGCCCCTCCGAGAAGCCCGGCGGCCGCCTGCCACCAGCCGTTGCGCGAAGGGGACGTGCCGAGTGCTCCCGGCAGGGCCGATCCCCGTGCCCGGGCCAGCACCACGGCCAGGGCTGCGCCGACCAGGAGCGCTTGGGCTCGGGTGTCGGTCCCGTAGTACGCCCGGTTGTCGCCGGCCGGGCTTCCGGCGATGAGGGCCATCTCCACGGCGCTGGCCAGCGCACCGGCCGTCACCACGACGAGCAGCGTCCGAAGCGACCGGCCCCCCCGCATGACCAGCAGGACCACGGGCGGCCACACCAGGTAGAACTGCTCCTCGATGGAGAGCGACCACGTATGCAGCAGTGGACTGGGCGTGGCCAGCGCGGCGAAGTAGCCCGCGCCTGAGGAGATCTGGTTCCAGTTGTTGCCGTACAGCAGGGTCGCCAGGGTGGCCGTGCGGAGCTGGCCGAGCGTGTCGGGCGGGGCGAGGAACACCGCGTAGAGCCCGATCCCGACGAGCAGCGCCAGCAGCGCCGGCAGCAGCCGGCGGGCCCGGTGCACCCAGAACCGCTTGAGCCCGATGTGCCCGCGCTCGGCGAGATCGGCGATCAACAGTCCTGTGATGAGGTACCCGGACAGGACGAAGAAGACGTCCACCCCGAGGAAGCCGCCGCCCGCCCACGAGATGCCGCCATGGAACGCCAGCACCAGGCTGACCGCCACCGCCCGCACGCCGTCGAGCGCCGGAGCGCGCCTGCGGACCGGCGGGTCCGCGTCGGGGGCGTCGGGAGCGGTGCTCACGGCGCCAGGCTCTTCCGGCGCCACCGGGTCAACCGTTGCTCCATCAGGTGCCAGCTGAGCACCGACACGGCGGCGATGACGGGGAGACGCACCGCCATGGTAGGCCAGTACGACCAGTGCAGCGTGCCGGGCTCGAGCGCCACGTAGACGGGGAAGTGCACCAGGTAGATGGTGTAGGAGAGGTTGCCGACGTACACCAGTGGGCGCAGCCCGACGAGTCGCGAGCCGATCCCGTCGGGCTGCACGACGAAATAGACGATGATCACCGCCGAGGCCACCTCGGTGAGGGGGATCCACCAGATCACCAGGTCTCGTGTCCAGAGATGGGCGGTCGCCACCACCCAGACCATGACGGCTCCCGACACGGCGGCAACGACGCTGAACGCACGGGTGCAGCGGCGGCTCCACCCGGTGAGGTAGCCGTCAGAGGCCAGCAGGCCGAGGAGGCATCCGAGGAAGAGCGCGTCCGCCCGCGTGTCGAACGCGTAGTAGATCCTGGCGAACGTCGCATGGTCGAAACGCGGGGCACCGAACGTCACCCCCAACCGGTCGGCCACGCTCGCCACGAGCCCGGCCGAGCCGAGCACATAGGCCAAGCGGCGCCGGCCCGAAGCGACGACCGCCATCATCAGCACGGACCAGATGACGTAGAACTGCTCTTCCACCGAAAGTGACCACGTCTGCGCAAGGAACCCGAAGAACGGCGCATGGCCAAGGGCTTGGCGGTAGTCGGCGAAGTAGAAGAGCGCGGCGATGATGTCGCCCCACAGTCGTCGGGAGGCGTCGGCCACCGGAACGAAGGCGGCGTAGATGATCATCAGGACTGCGGTCAGCACCAACGGCGGCAGAAGCCGGAGCGCGCGCCGCGAGTAGAAGTTGCCCAGGTGCACGCGTCCAGTCCTGGAGGCCTCATCCGACAGCATGGCGGTGATGAGGAAGCCGCTGAGGACGAAGAACACGCCCAGCGCGCACCACGAGCCGGGCAGGGTCGAGAAGTCGGAGTGGTAGACGAGCACCAGAGAGACACCGAGCGCCCGGATGCCGGTGAGCGGCGGCCGGTTCCCGAGCCGGAACCGGGCAGGACGGCCACTTCCGTCCGCGGCGGGCACGGCCTCGAGGATCGACTCGAGGATCGGATCGTCAATCGGCACGCCTATCCCCACGGTCGCCACGAACGCACGCCAGCGAGGCTCCTGCACCCGACCGGCTGCGCGACCGCATGGTAGCCGCAGCCGCACGGTCGCTCAGCCGCACGGTCGCTCAGCCGCACGGTCGCTCAGCCGTACGGTCGCTCAGCCGCCCCGCCGGGAGTCGGGTGCGGATCCCGTGGCCGACGCCGCCAATACGCAGCGCGCGACGGCCAGTCCGGCTGCCGGGCGCTGCACCGGCGCCCCGCCGGTGCACGCGCCGAAGGCCCCGGAGGTGACGGGGGATGGTGGAGCGGCGTCGGGTCGGGGATCCCACACCCACGCTCCAGCCTGCGGTCGTGGCGGCTGCCCGAAGACGGCGGTGAAGAAGCCGACCCCGAAGCTCGGTCCCCGCCCGCGGTCGAACCGGTGGAGGTGGCGGTCCCCGGGGACCACGACGATGTCCACTCGCCATGCCGCCATGGCACGCCTGACCGCGACGAGGTCGCCGGCGGATAGGGCGGGCGCCGGGCCGAACGGCAACGAGGCGGCCCGAAGGACAGCGTCGCCCTTCGAAGGGTTCCGGGCTGCCGTGCCCGACGGGCCGCCGCCGCCGGGCATCGAGAACCGCAGCCCGTCGAGCGCCTGCCAGACCAGCGACGACTGCGAGTCCGCCGTCGCATACGGATATGCCATGACGACGTGGTGCGGAGGCAGATGGCGTCCAACGGTGGCGAACCACCGTGGTTCGACGATGGCTTGCATCGTCAGCGGGATGTTCGGGGCGAGCGCGCCAACCCCCGCAGCGATGGACAGCGTCCCGGCGAGCAGCGCCCGTGTCGCCGCACTGGCGGCGCGGAACCGCCCGCGCCGGTCGACGGCGCCCCAGGGTGTCGCCGGCCGGCTGCCGGGCCACCACCGGCAATGGTCGACGATCATTCCGATCATGACGGCGGCACAGAGGTCGACCGCTCCGGCGAACCGTGACTGGACGACGTTGTCGAACACCGGCAAGTGGACGAATAGGGACCATGCGCCCGTCCGTCGGGCACCTACCCGCAGCGAGAGGACGGCGGCGACGAGCGCCACGGTGCCGAACAGCCAGAGCCGCCGGTCGGATCGCCACCACGTGATGCCGATGCCGACGATGACGATGAGGCCGACCCCGAGGAACGAGGGCGACGGCAGCGGAGCCCCCGCGTAACCGCCGAGCGTCGGGGCTGCCCGGGCGAGCTGGGCCGAGGTGACGGGGCCCCAATGCCCCGTGTGGCTCCAGAAGTTCCCCCAGACGTTCCCGAGATCTCCGGGGATCGACGTCGACCACAGGGCTCCGTGGAGATGGCCGGGGCCAGCCAGGAAATACCAGGCAGGCAGGGCCAGCAGGGCGCCCGACGTCGCCATGGCGATCGCCCCGGCGCGCCATGCGTACGGCAGCTGGCGACGCATCGTGGGCAGGTCACGTACCGCCCAGTAGGCAGCGAGCGCCACCGCTGCGACGACGCCGGTAACCGCGGCGATGAGCAGCATCTCGCTGCTGACGAAGAATTGGGCCGTGGCGAGCGCTGCGAGCACGATCCCCACCTTCGCCGGCCGGACCCGCTGGCGGACCAGGATCTCGTCGATGCACCCGACCATGGCCGGCAGCAGGGCGACGAACGCCAGGTTGACCCATCCGTACGCGAGCTGGACGACGACGAACGGGGAGAAGCCGAAGAACAGGCCACCGAGGAACGCAGCGGGCGTCCACCGCACCCATCGGCGCAGTAACCAGAACATCGACAGCCCCGACAGCACGGGGGTGAGTGTCGAGATGGTGTTCATGCTCACCACCGGCCCGAAGACCCAGGTGACCGGGGTCATCACCGCACCCAGCGCCAGGATGCTGGTATCGGTCAGCACGTTGAACCCGCGAGGATGGAACAGCAGCGTCGAGTACCACAGGTCGTGCCCGTGGAGGATCGCCGAGGCCGACCATGCCAGATACCACATCGTCCGCCCGGCATCGGTGCAGGCACAGGTCATGGTGGTTCCTGGTCCGCTGCTCCAGGCGTGCCACCACACGGTGCACGACGCCACCAGGTAGAGCGCGGCAGCCGCCGCGGTGGCCTGGTGCGGTCGAGCGGGTCGCGCCGCAATGGTGCCGACGGTCATCGAGCAGGAGCGGCACGCACCCGGGTCCACACCCATGCGTGCTCCTGGAGCGACGGGGGGCTCCCGACCACAGCGGTGAACAACCCCACGGCATAGGCCGTCGACCGTCCCCGGTCGTAGCTCGGGAGAGCTGCCTCGTCGGGGACGACGATCGTCGTGACGCCCCACGTCGACAGGGCGCGCCGCACGGCGCCGATGTTGCCCGGATCGAGCGCCGGGGGAGGGCTGAGCGGGTACGACGCCTGGGCGAGGAGCTCGTAGCCGCGTCGGACGGATCCGGCGCGTGCAGCCACCACACCTGGTCCGCCACCGCCGGGCATCGAGTAGCTGCTGCCGGCGAGTGCCAGCCATGCCATGGACGACTGGATCCCTCCGAACGACTCGGGATAGGGCAACACCACCTGGCCGGGACGCAGGTGTGGCGCCACCACGGCGAACCACCGGGGCACCACCACAGGACGTACCGTCATCGGCATGTTGGGCCACAGGGCACCGGCGACCGGAGCGAGAGCGGCCACCGCCACGGCGGTCCCGGCCAACGCGGATCTCCGGCGATGTCGCCGGTGCTCCGGGGCCTCGATGGCTTCCTCCGGCGGATCCGCAGGCGAGGTGGCGACCGGGCGTCGCTCTGTCACCGGTCCTGCACGACCGGCGACCCGGGCTTGGACATGGCCGACCACGATGCCCAGCACTACCGAGGCGCAGAAGTCGGTGACGACGGAGATGTTGACCGGCACCACGTTGACGAGCACCGGAATGTGGACGAAGAGGCGCCACGGCGCCCAGTACCCGTTCCCGACGCCGAGGGACAGCGCTGCCGCCACGAGCCCGGTCGCCCCGAAGAACATGGCCCGACCGTCACGGCGGAACACGGTTAGGCCCACCACGACCACGACGACCAACCCGTACCCGAGGAACGAAAGTGGCGGCAGCGCAGGGCCCTGGTACCCGCCGAACAGCCGCATGATGCCCACCAGTGCCGGGGAGATGGAGCCGCCGACGAACCCGGCCGGCGTGGCGGCCACCGTGCCGGGCGGTGCCCCCGGCCACACCCTGCCGGTCAGGTGGGCAGGGCCGGCGAAGAAGAACCACAGCGGGTATGCCAGCAGCACGATGTCCACGCCGGCGGTCACCGCCAGGCCCGGCATGACAGCCGCCACGTGATGCGCCAGGCGCCTCGGGTCTCTCGTCGCTGCGACCACCGCCCAGCACGCCGCTGCCAGCATGCACGACAGTGCGATGAGCGCCAGCACCTCCACGCTGATGAAGAGCTCGACGGCGAGCAGGACCCCGAGCACCGCACCAGTGAAGGCGCGGCGGCGAACCCGCCGGACCACGAGCTCGTCGATGCAGGCGACGATGAGCGGAGGAACGGCAAGGAGGCCAAAATTGGGATGGGCGAGGGCAAGGCTTCCCAGGGCGAACGGGGAGAAGCCGAAGAGCAGCCCGCCGGCGAAGGCTGCCGGTCGCCAGGTCACCCACCGTCGGAGCAGGTAGCACATCGACAGCGCCGACAGCGCCGGTGACAGCACGTCGACGGCGTTCATGGTCGTCACCGGCCCGAACAGCCACGTCACGGGTGCGAGCACCGTGCCGAGGGCCAGCGAGTTCGGCGCCATGTTGATGCCGATGGGGTGGAAGAGCGAGGTGGAGAAGAACAGGTTGTGGCCGTGGGCCAGGGCATAGGCCGGCCATTCGAGCACCCACAGGGTGAGCGCAGCGTCCCCGCATCCGCAGGTGGTCACCGTCGACGGGTGGAGCCAGATGTGCCACCACAAGCCAGCCGACAGGAGCAGGTATACGGCTCCCGAACCTGCCAGGCCGTGGCGCGCCGGGATGCTCCGGGCGATCCTGCGCCAGGCGGGCGGGCGCAGGACTGCTGGCAGGCCTGTCGTCGCTGCGCTCATCGGACGTCGGTCCTGGCCATCGGGTGCCTCGAAGCGCAGAGGGACGGTGCAGATGACCTCTGGGTCATAATGGACCCGATGGGCGACGCATCGGATGCCGGTCGCCCGATCGCCGTACCGCCTCGGTGGCAGCGGTCCCGCTGGTTGCCCGCCTGGTGGCCGTGGCTGGTCCCGCTCGTCATCGTCCTCGCGGGTGCGTGGGCGTACCGCTGGGTGGACGAGGACGCGTTCATCGACTTCAGGATCGTCCACAACCTGCTGGCAGGCCATGGCCCCGTCTTCAACGTGGGTGAGCGTGTCGAGGTCGACTCGGATCCGCTCTGGGTGGCCTGCCTCGTCGTCATGCGAGCTGCCGTGCCCTTTGTCACCGTGGCGTGGCTCTCGGTGGTGCTGGGCCTGGCCTGCACTGCAGCAGCATTCGCCTGCGGCGGTGCGGCGGTCCATCGGCTCGGCTCGTCGCGAGGGGACGCGGTGGTGCTGCCCATCGGGCTGCTGATCGTGTCGTCGGTCGCGGGGGTGTGGGAGTTCGCCACGTCCGGGCTCGAGATGTCCATGGTGTTCCTCTGGATCGCCCTGTCGACGATGGCGCTGATCGGCGTCCACGAGCGGCGGCGCCGTGTGCTCGGTGCAGCGGTCATCATGGGCCTGGGGCCACTGATCCGGCCAGAGCTGGTTCCGGCCTCCGCGGTGTTCGTCGTCGCCCTGCTGGTGGCGGTTGGCGCTGCGGGCCGGGGGGGGCGCCGGCACGGGCGCTGGCGCCAGTTTGGCATTCCCGTCCTGGCGGCGCTCGCCCTCCCCTTGGCCTACCAGGTGTTCCGGATGGGCTACTACGCGCTGCTCGTGCCCAATACCGGTCTGGCCAAGACCGCAGGTTCGTCATGGTGGTCCCAAGGATTCGTCTACCTGTGGAATTTCATCGGCCCGTACTGGTTGTGGGTCCCGTTGGCGCTGGCACTGGGAGTGTCGGGATCGCGGACCGTCACCTGGTGGCGGGCCGGTGACCGGATGGGCGTGCTCCTGGTCGTCACCCCCATCGTCGCCGGGATGACCGATCTCGTGTACGTGGTCTTCGTCGGTGGCGACTACATGCATGCCCGGCTGCTTCTGCCCGCGTTCTTCGGGATCTGCCTGCCCCTTTCCGCTTCGGCACGCCAGATTCGCTCCGTGATGGTTATCCCGCTGGTCGGGATCGCCGCATGGGCGGTGGTCTGCGTCGGCTGGCTGCGCTACGGGGCGACGACCGGCAGCCTCGACCCCCACGTCGTCTTCATCTCCAACGAACGCAACAACTGGGTCGCCGCCACGGGCGTCGCGCATCCCGTCACGACGGCGGACTACCGCAGGGCGCTCTCCGGCAGGGCAGGAACCCTCCTCGCCAGGACCGCCGACCATCTTCGGCCCGGGAGCCAGCGCATGCTGGTGATCGTCGACCCGTACGCGCCGGTCGTGGTATCGAAGGCCGTGCCCGCATCGACCGCGTTGCCGGTGCGCCTGGTGGTCAACGTGCCGGCCATCGGGGTCATCGGCGACCTGGTGGGCCCGAACGTCTATCTGTTCGACACGTTCTCATTGGCCAATCCGATCGGGAGCCATGTCACCGTGCCCGTCCACGGGCGCCCGGGCCACGAGAAGGAGATCGGCCCGGCGTGGATGGTGGCTCGCTTCGGTGTGGCCGGCGACGGGGCACGAGCGCCCGGTGCCGGCGGTCGTGACGTCGCGGCCGCCCGGGCAGCGCTGTCCTGCGGATCGCTGCGCCCCTATCTGGGCGCCATCACCGCGCCTTTGACGCCGGCGCGGTTCCTGTCGGACATGGTGCACTCCTGGACGTACACCACCATGTCTTTCAGTTCTGATCCGGTGGTCGCCGAACGCCAATTATGCGACGGGGCGCGCCATCGTGGCAGACGGCTGTACTGACATGACGGCTGTACTGACATGACGGCTGTACTGACATGACGGCTGTACTGACATGACGGCTGCCGGTCGCGTCCCGAGCAGTCCCGAGCTGCTGCGCGCCACGGGCCGTTGCGCTGGTCCTGCCTCCCCCCCGGCCAGGATGCGGCGTGGCACCGTCGCCGCATCGGCTGTGTACCTCGCCGTCGCGATCGCCGTGTGGTGGCCGGTGTGGTCGACCCACCCGACATCGGTGACCACCTGCGGCTGCGGCGACGCGGCCCGGTTCATCTGGTTCTTCGAGTGGCCGGTGGCGGCCCTGGCCCACGGCCACAACCTGTTTTTCTCCCCCTCGCTCTTCCACCCGACGGGCATCAATCTCTTGAACGACACGAGCGTGCTGCTGGCTGGCGTCGTCCTCTCACCGGTCACGGCGGTCTTCGGGCCGGTGGCCGCTATGAACGTCGCGCTGACCCTGGCTCCGGTGCTGTCGTCCGCCGCCATGTACGTGCTGCTGCGCCGCTGGGTCCGGCTGGAGCTGGTGGCCTTCGTGGGTGGCTTGCTCTACGGGCTGTCGCCCTTCGCCGTGACCGAGCTGGCGTACAACCAGCTGAATTTCGCCGTGCTCGCCGTTCCGCCATTGGCGGTCGGCGTCCTCCACGACCTGCTGGCCGGCCGCCGGCGCTCGCCCACCGTCGACGGCGCCCTGCTGGCCCTGCTGGGCGTCGTCGAGTTCTTCCTCAGCACCGAGCTGCTGCTGGTGATGGCCATGACCGGTGCCGCCGCCCTGGTCGTGCTGGCAGGGTGGTCGGCGCTCCGATCCCCCGAGACGTTGCGGTCCGCCGCCTCACGCGTGGCCCGCGGCTTGGTCGTGGCGGCGGTGCTCTCGGCAGCCGTGCTGGCATACCCGCTGTGGTTCTGGCGCCTCGGACCGGCCCACCTGTCCGGCCCGATCTGGTCGAACGGCGGCTTGGGGCGGTTCGGCACCACGGTGGCCGGGCTCGTCCATGCCCAGCCGGCGGCGTCCCTGGCCGGGCTGATGCGCCACTTCGGGGGCTACCAGGGGGCGGCGCTGCCGAACGTGGGCTATCTCGGCTCCGGTGCGGTCGCCGTGGCGGCCGGGTCGTGGTCGGTGTGGCGCCACGACCGGCGGCTCCAGTGCTTTGGGGCGCTGGCAATGGTTGCCGGGGTGCTTTCGCTCGGACAGGGCCATG
>JAJYAB010000041.1 GCA_021779775.1 Actinomycetes bacterium | reverse complement strand
GAAGATGGGTGCCTGCACCATCTTCGCCACATCGGTGGAGTACATCGACGACCGCGCCGATTCCGGCAGGGTGGTGAAGCCGAGCTGGTTGTTCACGACCACATGCACCGTCCCCCCGGTGCGGTACCCCGCCAGCTGCGACAGCTCCAGCGTCTCTGCCACCACACCCTGGCCGGCGAACGCCGCGTCGCCGTGCAACAGCACCGACAGGACGCCAGAGCGGTCACCGGTCTGCAGCCGATCCTGCTTGGCACGGACCATCCCTTCGACGACCGGGTCAACCGCCTCGAGATGCGACGGGTTGGACGCCAAGGTGAGCGCCAGCTCCGCCCCTGAGCGGCCGACGAACTTGCCATGCGCGCCTTTGTGGTACTTGACGTCACCCGACCCCTGGACCGTGTCCGGGTCGAGGTCGCCCGTAGGACTTGCCCACGATGTTGGCCAGCACGTTGAGCCGGCCACGATGGGCCATGCCGATGACCGCAGCAACCAGGCCGGCGTCGGCCGCCTCGTCGAAGACGGTGTCGAGCAGCACGATCGTCGATTCCGCGCCTTCGAGCCCGAAGCGCTTCTGGCCGACGTAGCGGGTGTGCAGGAACCGCTCGAACGCCTCGGCCGCATTAAGGCGGTCGAGGATGTGGCGCTGCTCGTCGCGGTGCAGCGTGGTGGGGACCCCTTCGACATGGGCCTGGATCCAGCGCTTCTGCTCGGGATCCTGTATGTGCATGTACTCGACACCGAGAGACCGGCAGTAGGCGTCGCGCAGCACGTCCAACGCCTCGGCGAGCGTCATGGTCTGGCGTCCTGCCAGCCCGTCGACGACCCACGAGCGATCACGGTCCCACAGCGTCAGGCCATAGGTCGTGGGATCGAGCTCCGGGTGCAGCGGCGGGGGCTCGAGCGCCAGCGGGTCGAGATCGGCGATCAGATGTCCGCGGACTCGGTACATGTTGACCAGGCTCTGCACATGGACCTGCTTCACCAGGCGCTGGTGGGCATCGTCGGCGGCATTGACGTCGGCCTGCCAGCGCACCGGTGCGCTGAGCACCCCCAGCGAGGTGAACACCTCGTCGTAGAACCCGTGGCCGCCGGTCAGGCACTCGGCCATGTAGGTAAGGAAGATGCCGGACTCGGCACCCTGGATGACCCGGTGGTCGTAGGTAGAGGTCAAGGTGACCACCGGCCCCACGCCGAGATCGGCCAGGCTGCGGCGGTCCGCGCCCTGGTACTCGGCGGGGTACCCGAGCGAGCCGACGCCCACGATGGCCCCCTGGCCGGGCATCAGGCGAGGAACGGACTGCACGGTGCCCAACGTGCCGGGATTGGTGAGCGTGACCGTGACGCCGGCGAAGTCGTCAGGCGACAGCTTGTTGGCGTGGACCTTACGGACGAGGTCCTCGTAGGCCAGCACGAAAGAGCGGAAGTCGAGGTCCTCGGCGTGGCTGATGACCGGGACCAGGAGCGTGCGGGTGCCGTCGGGCCGCTCCACGTCGACGGCCAACCCAAGCCCCACATGGGGGCGGCGGTCCACCCCGGGGGTACCTTTCCCGTCCGCATCGGCCACGAACGCTGCGTTGAGCGCCGGCACGTTGCGGAGCCCCTGCACGACGGCGAACCCGATGAGGTGCGTGAAGCTGACCTTCGTGCCCAAGGTCCGGGCCAGGTGCTGGTTGGCGAGCGACCGGTTCACCTCGAGCAGCTTCGCCGGCACCGTCCGAACGCTGGTGGCGGTGGGAACCGCCAGGGAAGCTTCCATGTTGGCCACGATCCGGCCAGCAGCACCCCGGAGGGGAACGACCGAACCCGTCCTATCCGCCGTGTGGGGAGGGGTCGTCCCGGGAGCAGCCGGTGCCGATCGTGGCGGCTGCGACCCGGAGGTCGAGCCAGACGTGGTCGCCACGCGTGGCGCCGCCGAAGGTCCGACTGCCGGCGAATAGTCGGCGAAGAACTCGCGCCAGCTGTCGGCCACCGAGCCCGGATCGGCCCGGTACTGCTCGTACATGTCGTCGACGAGCCAGGCGTTGGCTCCGAAGCCACCACCCGGCACACCCGCTCCGGCGTTGGAAAGTTGATCGTCGCTCATCGACGACGATCCTACCGGCGGCTCCGTGTCGACCGGCGTGGCCCAGGCGGTAGCGTCCGTCGACGTGGTCGTCCCGCACCTCCACATCCTCGACCACCCGGCCACCGCACCGCGCTCGACCGGGCCGGCTGCCTCGGACGCCGCCGCGCCGGCCAGCGAGCTGCCCGTGGTGGTCCTGGTGCACGGGTCGCTCGATCGGGCTGCAAGCTTCACCCGGGTGGTCCGCCGCCTGGCTGACCTCCATGTGGTGACATACGACCGCCGGGGGTACGCCGGATCCCGCGGGACCCCGCCAGGCGACGACCCCTTCGGCGAGCACGTGGCAGACCTGCTCCGGGTCATCGACGGCCGGCGGGCCGTGGTCGTCGGCCACTCGCTGGGCGGCGATGTCGCCGTCGGCGCAGCGCTGGCCGATCCTCGCCTCGTGGCGGCCATCGCCGCCTACGAGCCGCCGATGCCATGGCTCCCGTGGTGGCCACGGCGGGACCGGGGTGCATTGGCCGCCGCTGGCCCGGCCCTGCACGCCGAGCAATTCTTCCGGCGCATGGTCAGCGACCAGGCCTGGGAGCGGTCGACCGATCGAGCACGGGCCGAGCGCATCGCGGATGGCCCGGCCCTCCTGGCCGAGCTGCTCGCCATCCGGAGCAGCGATCCGCCCTTCGAGGTGTCGGCGCTGCAGGTTCCGGCCACCTTCTGCCGGGGCGAGCGATCGGCAGGTCACCACCGGCGTGCGGTACAGGAGCTGGCCACCGCGGTCCGCGGTGCACGGATGGTGGAGATCGCCGGGGCAGCGCACGGCGCCCACCTGACCCATGCGGGCGCGTTCGCGTCCATGGTACGGGCCACCGTGGCCCGGGCGGCCAACCCTGACGCACCCTGAAGCGGGTCGGGTCGACTCGGCCTCGACGTGCGCCAGCGGGGACGATGCTGGTGCAGCGAGCCGATCAGCCGACGGCGGCCGGCGACGCCGAGACGCCCACGGCAGGCGATGCCGCCGCCACGGCCGGGGCCGCGAGCCCCAGCCCGATCCCGTCTACGAACCTGGCTGCCACGTCCGCCACCTGTGACAGCGTGCCACCGACCAAGGGAACCGGTGCCACCACATTGCCGACGACCTGCACGAGACCGGCGACGACCTGCACGAGACCGCCGACGACCTGCACGAGACCGCCCGCCCAGGTGACGGGGGGGGCCGGCAGCGTGCCGCCAGGCGGCAGCAGCGGCGGACGCGGCGCCGGAGGCGTCGGGGGGGTCGGAGCAGGCGGGGGCGCCGCCGGAGGCGGGGGCGCCGCCGGAGGCGGCGGGGGGGTCGGAGCAGGCGGGGGCGCCGGGGGGGTCGGCACCTGGGACGTCATCGCCACGTCGGAGATCACAGTGACAGCACCCGGGCCGGCGGCGGCAATGGCCAATGGCACCACCCCACCGGCGTGGTCACCGAACGGGCCCGAAAACCGGCCGGAAGCAGGCGGGGGCAGCGGTCCCCCGACTACGCCGAACGGGGCGGTCGGCGGTGGCGCAGCCGAGAGCTCCGTCGGAGCCCGGTGACCGTGGCCGGCCGTTAAGACGGTGATCGCCACGGTGGCGGCCAGCACCCATGCTGCCGGCGCCCACGCCCAGCGGACGATGCCACGGGATCGGGGCAGTGTGGTGGCGTGATGATCCCGGGGGGAAACGCGCCGCAGCGCATGCCGGCGCTCGTAGAGGTCGCGGTCTGCGGCAACCAGCAGGGTCCCAGGCTCCGAGCCGTCCCCCGGCCGCGCGGACGACCCCCAGGTGAACGGAGGTGCCCCGGCCCCGACCACCCGGCTCATCAACGAGGGCAGCTCCTCCACCTCGGTGAAGGGCAGGACCACCACGAACTCGTCGCCACCGACCCGAAAGACGCCATCCTCCTCGCCCACGGTGGAGAGCAGTGCCGACACCAGCGCCTGCAACGCGGTGTCACCAGACTGGTGCCCCCGCGTGTCGTTGATCCGTTTCAGCCCGTCGAGGTCGATCATCACGACCGACACGGCATTGCCCTGGCGTGCCGCCGCCGACAGTGACGACTGCAGGAATTCCTCCGATGCCCTGCGGTTGCCGACACCGGTCAGGGCGTCGGTTCGCGACGCCTCCTCGAGCCGTCGCAGGACCTCGCCGATGGCCACCGCGGTGATCCGGTCGAGCGCCCGGTGCATCGACAGCTCTTCGCCGCACACGGACCCGAGCACCTGGCGCAGCACAGCCAAGCGCTCCACGAGCTCGACGACCGACCAGTGAGCACGACCCCACGAGCGGGCCGCCCGTTCAAGGTTGCCAGCGTCGCCGCCGCCCAGGGCGTCCAGCACCGCTTCGACCACCAACCGAGCCTCGTCGGGGGGGAGCACCGGTCCGGACCGCCGGCCGCTGGCGGCTGCCTCCCATCGTGCCATCCACGCGTCGGCATCCAGCGTGCCGGAGTCAGCACTCGACATGGCCGCTCCGCTGCATCCAGGGTCGAACCGCACGTCGGTCGGCTCCCTTCGATACCGCCGGACCTTCGCCGACCACACGCCGCACGATCATCCCCCGCTCACACCCTATTTCCGCTCATACCCTAGCGATGGAGAACGCTCTCTCCGTCCGTACCTTGCGGTCGTAACCGGGAGTCGCCTGCACGCGTCGCCACGCCGAGGTGGCCCGCCAGGATGCAACCAGCAGCTCGTGCGGGCGACCCGGATCCGGCCTCTCCCGACGTCAGGTCTTGTTGGCGCCATGGATTCGGACGAAGTCGTTCACCGCGTAGTAGGCGTCGATGGACTCGCCGGCATCGCCCCAGAACCCGTCGAGGACGTCGTACTCCATAGTCCCCTGCCCGACGTACCAGTTGTTGACATCGGTGATCTCGAGCTCGCCGCGCCCAGAGGGCTCCAGCGTGCCGATCACATCGAACACCTGCGGATCGTAGCAGTAGATGCCGGTGACTGCATAGGTGCTGGGAGGATCCTCGGGCTTCTCCACGATGCGCGTCACCCGACGGTCTCCGTCGAGCTCCGGGACCCCCAGGTGACGCAGGTGGACCGGGTCGTGCTCCTCGGTGAGCAGGATCCGGGCGCCGTTGCCCTGGACAGCGAAATGCTCGACGGTCGGACGGAACGTGTGCTCGACGATGTTGTCAGCGAGCATGACCAGCACGCCGTCGTCCCCGACGAACCGCTCGGCCAGGCCCAGGGCCTCAGCGATGCCACCTGGCCGATCCTGGTACGCGTAGAGGAGCCGGTCGATGCCGTGCTCGTCCCCGTTTCCGAGCAGCCGCAGGAACTCACCGGCATGCGTGCCGCCGGTGACCAGCATCATCTCCGTGATCCCTGCGAGCACCAGTGACTCGATGGCATAGCTGATCATCGGTCGGTCGTAGATCGGCAGCAGGTGCTTGTTGGTGATCCTGGTCAGCGGGTGCAACCGGGTACCGCTGCCCCCGGCGAGGATGACGCCTTTCACGTGCTCGGCCTCACCCGCCGAGAGGCAAGCCGTCGCCGACCGGGAAGGCTGCCGGACGCGTGGGACGGTCGCCGAACAGCTGCTTGGCTGCGCCGGCCAGCTCGCCGATCTCCCAGCGGTCGTCTTTCTGGATGCTGCTCACCACGGTAGGCATCTGCACCAGCTCGACCGAACCGCCCCCGACGACGAAGCACTGGCCGCTGATGTGCCCACCTTCTTCGGTGCAGAGGTACACCACCCACGGGGCGACGTTGTCGGCGTCCCACACGTCGAACTCGCCCGCCTTGACCTCGAACGCACCGAAGGTGTTCTCGGTCAGGCGGGTGCGCGCCCGGGGGCAGACGGCGTTGGCGGTGACCCCGTAGCGCTCGAGCTCCCGGGCCAGCACCAGCGCCATCGACGCGATACCCGCCTTGGCGGCCGCGTAATTGATCTGGCCGGCATTGCCGTAGAGCCCAGCCTCGGAGGAGGTGAGGACCAGCCGCCCACCCGGGGGCGCTCCGGTGGACTTCATCTGCTGCCGCCAATACGCGGCGGCCCGCCGCACGGGCAGAAAGTGGCCCCGCAGGTGGACCCGGATGACGGCGTCCCACTCGTCATCGGTCATGTTGAACGCCATCCGGTCGCGCAGGATGCCGGCATTGCAGACGAGGATGTCCAGCCGGCCGTGCTCATCGACAGCCTGGTCCACCAGACGTTGCGCGCCATCGGCATCGGCCACGTCGTCGTAGTTGGCGCTGGCCCGACCACCGGCGGCGACGATCTCGTCGACGGCCTGCTGGGCAGGCCGGTCGTCGTGGCCACTGCCGTCCCACTCACCTCCCAGGTCGTTCACCACGACCGCCGCGCCTTCGTAGGCCAGCAGGCGGGCGTGCCCGAGGCCCACACCGCGGGCGCCACCAGTGACGATGGCGACCTTGCCGTCCAACTTGCCCATCGCTATTCCCCTCTCGATCCACCGAACGAACGAACGAATGCTGGCACACCGGCACCGCGGATGCGATGGCGCCCCGCATGCACGGCCGGGCCGGGCTTGGCCTCAGCCGGGGATCGCGGTAGCCGGAGCCCATGAGCGCAGCATCGGCATCACATCGGTGGCGAAGAGGCGCAGGCTGGCTTCGGCGTCGGCGTACGGCAGGCCGGCATAGCGGAAGCACGCGGTGAGGTCGAAGTCGCCGATCAGCTCGCGGCGGGCAGCCAGGTCCTGCACGATCTGCTCGGGGGTGCCCCACACGTTCACGGCAAGGTAGGCGTCGGCCATCGTCTCGAGCCCGACAGCCTTCATCAGGTCGACCGCCGCGGCGTAGGACTCGTAGCCCTTGGCTTCCTTCAGGTGGTCACTGGCCAGCTCGTAGTGGTAGAGCACGCTCTCGAGGTAGCCGACGATGTGCTGGCGGGCCTTCTCTTCGGCCCGCGCCGGGTCGGCGTCGCAGTAGACGAAGTCGCAACAGACGGGGGGCGGGGGCTCCTCGAGATGCAGCTCGCGGTAGAGCCCGCGCCAACGGTCGATCGACTCGAGCTGCATGTCGTAGGGCCGCTGGCTGAACATCACCATCCGGGCCCGGATGCGGGCGGCCTCGACGACCGAGTCCGGGGACATGGCCACGCAGTAGGTACGGTCGCGAAAACTGCGGAACGGCCGGGGCCGGATGGGCGCTGGCTTCTGCGGATAGTAGGGCCCGTCGCCCTCGATGACCCCGGTCTCGAGCGCCGACAGGATCATCGGCGCCGCCTCGTCGAAGCGATCGCGTGAAGTGCTCATGTCGATGCCGGTGCGTTCGTACTCGCGGCGCGCCAGTCCCCTGCCCAAGCCCAGGAGCACCCGGCCCCCCGACACCTGGTCGAGCATCGAGATCTTCTCCGCCACGCGCAGCGGGTCGTTCCAGGGCACGATGACGGCACCCGTGCCGAGCCCGATGCGCCGGGTCACCGCCGCCATGTAGGCGAGGAACACCACGTTGTCAGGACAGAACGAGTAATCC
Source organism: Actinomycetes bacterium (assembly GCA_021779775.1). Taxonomy (GTDB): domain Bacteria; phylum Actinomycetota; class Acidimicrobiia; order Acidimicrobiales; family UBA8190; genus JAJYAB01. The sequence goes on along the minus strand of JAJYAB010000041.1, from coordinate 2,990 downwards.
TCGAAGTGGTGCTCCACCGGCCAGAGCGCGTCATAGCCCAGCTCGTCGGCCAAGATGCCCAGCGCTACCTCCTCGTCGTAGACCTGGGCATCAGTCACCTCGTCGCCGTAGCGGTACGACTGGAAGACCATCTGCACGCCGACCTTCACGAGGCCACCCCCTTTCGCCCGTGCGATCCCTGCACCATGGGCATGTGGTCGTACGACATCCCCGACCGCTGGCGACGATAGCTCAGCTGCCGCTCAGAGGCCCTCTACCCGGGACCCACAGGGCGAGCAAAGCTCATCTCGTGCCCGTCCGGGTCGTGGATGTGGAAGTAGCGCTCTCCCCAGGGTGCGTCCGCAGGTGCGGTCGCCGGAGCAAGTCCGGCTGCCACCGCACGCCGGTGCATCGCGTCCACGTCGTCTACCCAGAACACGACCCGTCCCCAGATGGCACGTTGCGAAGACCCGGCTGGGTCGAGCTGGAGGTTAAGGTAACCGCCGCCCACGCGGAAGCTCGAGAACGCAGCTCCGTCTCCTCCGTAGAGCAGGTGGAAGCCGAGCGCCTGGTAGAAGGCCACCGCCACGCTCATGTCGATCGTCACCAGCGTCACCGCGCTGACGCACTGCACCGGATCGAGCTGCTCTGGCACACACCGCAGCCTGGCACACACCGCAGCCTGGCACACACCGCAACCTGGCACCCCGGCGGCCGCCAAGCGAGATCGACGCGAACGACCACAGCCGCCGACCACACCGGCCCGCCGAGCATCAGGGCCCACTGGTCTCGGTGTCGGCCAGAACCGCATCAGCCAGGACCGGCCATGCGTGGCGCGCCCAAGGGCCGAAGGGGCGGTCACTCAGTGCGACGCATGCAACCGCCGAACGGGGATCGACCCATAAGAAGCCTCCGGCGCGGCCGAAGTGGCCGAAGGTGGCCGGATCGTTCCGGCTCCCTGTCCAGTGCGGCTGCTTCTGGCCCCGGACCTCGAGACCGAGGCCCCAGTCACAAGGCTCGAACCGCCCAAAACCAGGAAGGACGCCTACCAACCCGGGGAAGGCGACAGACGTAGCGGTGGCGAGGGTGCTGGCCGACACCACCGTCGGCGTCAACAGCTCGGTCGCCAGAGCCGCCAGGTCCCGCAAGGGTCCCGAGGCGCCCGCCGCGGGGGACGCGCCGATGCCGAAGCGGGTCCCGCTCAGCCCCAACGGCTCGAGCACCGACCCAGCCAAGTAGTCGGCGAACGGCATACCGGACCGCTCGGACACGAACGCACCCAAGAGGTCGAACCCGGCACTGCTGTAGATGCGCCGTCGCCCCGGCACGGTGATCGCCGTTGGGCTGTCGGGCGCGAGCCCCGAGGCATGAGCCAGCAGGTGGCGAACCGTACTGCCAGGCGGTCCCGCCGGGTCGTCGAGCGCCACCGTCTCCTCCTCGACGGCCACCAGCAGGGCCAACGACACGAGAACCTTGGTCAGCGACGCCCATGGGAAGGGCCGCTCGATGTCGCCGGTGAACGAGCAGGCGCCGGATCCGGTAGCCACTCCTGCCGTGGCCGTGCCTACCGGCCAGCGGTCGACCAGATGCAGCGCGTCCATGCGACCCCCGAGCGTAGCCGTGGACCACGGCACGCCCCCCCAGGGCGCTGCTGCCGTCACCGCGCCGCCAGCAGGTGCGGATCAGCTGTCGAGGAACCGGCGGATGCCGAGTGCCGACCCGATGGACCCGATCCCCACCCCGATGACCACGATCAGCCCGCAGGTCCACAACGCCTCCGACACGGGCATACGCATCTGCCCGAGGAAGCTCGTCGGGTCGTGCCCCGCCGCTGACAGCAGGTAGTGGAGCAAGAAGACGACGACCGCAGCCACCAGGGCACCCAGGACGCCTTGGACGAGCCCTTCGCACATGAAGGGGATCCGGATGAACCAGTTCGTGGCGCCGACCAGCTTCATGACCGACACCTCGCGGCGCCGGGCGAAGATGGCCAACCTGATGGTGTTCAGGATGAGCACGGTTGCCGACAGGAGCAGGATGACGGCCACTACGAGAAAGACCGCCTGGAGCACCCCGATCCACTTCTCCATGGTCTTCACCGCCTGGGTAGGGCCTACAACTTTCTGCACGCCGGGGTAGCCGCCGAATTGGTGCTGGACCGCTTGGATCTGGTTGGGGTCGTTCAGCGCGCAGCGCAGCGACGACGGGGTGGTGCCCGCGGTGAGCCCTTGGCTGACCTCGGAGCCGAGCTGCTGCTGGGCCTCCCCATAGTCGTACTGCTGGTTGCGGAAGATGCAGCTACGGACATAGGGCAGCTGGGTGAGCTGCGTATCGATGGCCTGCTGCTGCGGCGTCATGCCCTGGGGCGCCGGATCGGCGGCCTGCAGGAACACCAGCACGTTGACCCCGTGCTGCCACTTGGTCGTCGCGTGGGCCACTCCTTGCTTGACCAGCAAGGTGGCTCCCACGAGCGTCAGCGACACGGCGACGGTCAGTACGGCGGCCACCGTCATCAGGCGGTTGCGCCACAGGTTCGACACCGTCTCGCGCGCGACGTAGTCGACGGACACCGCCATCTCAGCGGTCGGCCCCCATCGCCTGGGCGAGACGGCCCGGCAGGCGATCAGGCATAGACACCTCGGGCCTGGTCGCGCACCAACGTCCCGCGGTCCAGCTCGATCACCCGACGACGCATCTGATCGACGATGCCGGCATCGTGCGTCGCCACGATGACCGTGGTCCCGGTTCGGTTGATCCGGTCCAGTAAGCGCATGATGCCCTGACTGGTCGTCGGGTCGAGGTTGCCGGTGGGCTCGTCGGCCAGCAGGATCAGCGGGCGGTTGACGAACGCCCGGGCGACAGCCACGCGCTGCTGCTCACCGCCGGACAGCTCGCCGGGAAGGCTGTCGCGCTTCTTGCTGAGGCCGACGAGGTCGAGCACCTGGGGAACCTGGGAGCCGATGACATGCTTCGGCCGTCCGATGACCTCGAGGGCAAACGCCACGTTCTCG
>JAJYAB010000040.1 GCA_021779775.1 Actinomycetes bacterium | reverse complement strand
GCGGCACCGAGCGGAGCGACGAGGCCCAACGTGCCGGAGCCGGCGACGAACGCCCCCATGGCCCCGATGCGCTCGTGCAGCACCCGCCACACGTCGCCGAGATGCGTCAGCAGGCCGGCGAGGACGGCGACGGTGGCGGCGAGCCCCGCCCGGCCGCTCACGTGGGCCAGGTAGCCGTAGCGCGCCGCCAGCAGCGACCCTTTGCCTGATCCGATGGCGCTCGCCACGATGATCCACCCCAGGCCAGCCAGGACGAGCGCCGCCCCGGGCCGGCGCAACGGCCGCCCGCTGCACACTGCTGCGACACCGACCGCGGCCACGTAGGAACCGGCCACGTCGCCACATGCCAGGGCTCCTGCCACCCAGAGCCAGGCGCGGCGCCGGCCGAGCCACAGGTCGCGCGCGGCGAGCACGGTGAGCAGCACGGCGAAGGGCTGCAGATGGAAGTCGTAGGACATGCTCCAATACGTCCACGGATCGAGGACGAGCAGGGCCAGCAGTCCGATGCCGGCCAGCTGGGCCCCCCGCTGCTGCTCCGGCCACCGGCTGGCGACAAGCTCGAGGCCGAACCGGAGGGCTGCCAGCCCAGCCCCGGCCAGGGCGATGTCCTGGGCAACCAGCAGGTCGAAAGCGCTGTCATGGACGAACCGCAGCAAGGCCAACGGCCACATGAGGAGCTCGAGATGGCTCTGCCAGAACGGGTACCCGAAGTGCGGGTAGTGGTAGGCGAAGACGGTGTCGAACGGATCGAGGTGGCCAGTGCCAATGTCGTGCCACGCCTGGGCGTAGGAGCCGAAGTCGGCGGTGAGCGAGAACCGGTCCCAGACATGGCGGCTCCACGCGACACCGCCCGCCCCCTGGGCGGCGAACACCAGGCAGCCGGCCCACCAGATCCGCAGGAGCCCCCGGCCGGGCGCTCCTGCGACTGGCGCCCGCCGGCAGCCCACCTGCTCAGCTGGGCAGGGCGTCGAAACCGGCGGGCCGGCCGCTGACGAAAACCTGCACCGTGCCGGGCCCGGCCTGGTGCCACGACCCGTCGGGCGCCCGGATGAGCGCCGTACGCTCGGGAACCCCGGCGACGGGCAGCCCCGGAGCGGCCAGAGCGATGGAGCGGTGGACCTTTTCTGCGTTCTCATGGCCCAGGTGCGACACCATGGCCAGATGCTCCACCATGCCCAGACCGACCGTCAGTGCACCCCCGCGGGGATCGACCATCGGGTCGGTGAGCACCATGCCGCCCGCACCGGCGCCGGCCACCACCGCCCCCTGGTTCCACGCATGGACGAGGGCCTCCCATACCGCCGACCCCTTCAACACCGACCGCAGGTGCATGGCCGAGCCGCTGCTCAGGTACACGAAGCGGGCGTCACGGACAACTGCGGCGTTTCCCTCGTCCTCGGCGTCGATCCGCCCGAGGACACCCAGCCCCCGTGCGGTGGCGCCCAGGGCAGCGAACCAGGCTTCGGCATGCGCTACGACCTTCGACGGGTGCTCGTAGGCGGCCGCCGTCGGGAGGACCACGACGTCGGATCCCCCTGAGGCGGCCAGCAGATCGGCGTCGAAGTCGCAGCCATCGGTCCATTCCGACCCACCGACGAGGGCTAGCGGCCCGCACGCTCCATTCATGGTCGACACTGTAGAGCGCTGGCACTGCAACACTGTAGAGCGCTGGCACTGCAGCACCATGTGCTGCGGGTACCTCGCGCTGCCGCTGGCAGCGCCGGCGCCTCGGTAACATGCTTCGCATGTCGATCAAGCGCGTGGGAATCGTGGGCTCGGGGATCATGGGGTCGGGCATCGCCGAGACGGCGGCCGTCAGCGGGTTCGAGGTGGTGCTCCGTTCGCGTACCCAGGCATCGGCCGATGCCACCGTAGCGGGCATGGAGAAATCCCTGAACCGTCAGGTCGACAAGGGCAAGCTGGCCGAGGCTGACCGTGACGCCGCGCTAGCCAGGGTCATCCCGGTGTCCGACCTCGGCGAGCTGGCAGGCTGCGACCTGGTGATCGAGTCGGTGGTCGAGGACCTGGCGGTGAAGAAGCACCTGTTCAGCGAGCTCGACCGGATCTGCCCCGACAGCACGATCCTGGCCACGAACACCTCCACCTTGCCAGTGGTCGAGATGGCCATGGAGACCGGCCGGCCCGACCGGGTCTGCGGCATCCACTTCTTCAACCCGGCACCGGTGATGGCGCTGGTCGAAGTGGTCCGACCCCTCACGGCCAGCGATGCCACCATGGCGACCGCCGTGGCGTTCGCCGAGGCCTGCGGCAAGACGGCAGTCGTGGTCAAGGACCAGGCCGGGTTCATCGTGAACGCTCTGCTCTTCCCCTACCTTAACAACGCGGTCCGACTGCTCGAGTCCGGCGTCGGGACCAGTGAAGGCATCGACGACGCCATGAAGGGCGGGTGCGGGTTCCCCATGGGACCGTTCGCCCTGTTGGACCTGGTGGGCCTCGACACCAGCCTGGCCATCCTCGACGCGCTGTACGAGGAATTCCGCGACCCGAGCTACGCCGCCGTGCCGTTGCTGCGCCGCATGGTGTCCGCGGAACAGCTCGGCCGGAAGTCCGGGCGCGGGTTCTACGACTACAGCAAGAGATGACTCAGGCGAGCTGAGACGATCCCGGTGCCGGCAGCTCCACGCCGATGCCGGGCACAATGGAGAGATGAGCACGATGGGAGCTGACGGCGGACGCGACAAGCCCTGGATGATGCGCACGTACTCGGGCCACTCCTCGGCTCGGGCGTCCAACGCCTTGTACCGGACCAACCTGGCCAAGGGACAGACCGGCCTGTCGATCGCCTTCGACCTGCCCACGCAGATCGGGTACGACCCCGATGCCGCAGAGGCGGCAGGAGAGGTGGGCAAGGTCGGTGTGCCTGTGGCCCACCGGGGGCACATGGAGCAGCTGCTCGACGGCATCCCCGTCGGGGACATGAACACGTCGATGACGATCAACGCCACCGCCGCGTGGCTCCTCGGCCTGTACATCGCCCACGCGCAGGACACCGGGGTCGACCAGGCGGTCCTGGCAGGCACCACCCAGAACGACATCGTGAAGGAGTACCTGTCGCGCGGCACGTACATCTTCCCGCCAGGACCGAGCCGCCGGCTGATCGTCGACGTGATCGCCCACACGGTCCGGCACATGCCCAAGTGGAACCCGATCAACGTGTGCAGCTACCACCTGCAGGAGGCGGGGGCTACCCCGGTGCAGGAGCTCGCCTACGCGCTGGCCACTGCCGTGAGCGTGCTCGACGCTGTGCGCGACTCGGGAAAGATCGAACCCGGCGAGCTGCCTGCCGTGGTGGGCCGGATCTCGTTCTTCGTCAATGCGGGCATCCGTTTCGTAGAGGAAACCTGCAAGATGCGGGCCTTCACCACCATGTGGGACCGGATCTGCCTGGAGCGCTACGGGGTGCAGGATCCCAAGCTCCGCCGCTTCCGCTATGGAGTCCAGGTCAATTCGCTGGGCCTCACCGAAGCGCAGCCGGAGAACAACGTGCCGCGCATCGTGCTCGAAGCCCTGGGGGTCACGCTGTCGCGCGATGCCCGGGCAAGGGCGGTGCAGCTGCCGGCCTGGAACGAAGCATTGGGGCTCCCCCGTCCCTGGGACCAGCAGTGGTCGCTGCGGATCCAGCAGATCCTTGCCTTCGAGACCGACCTCCTCGAGCATGGCGACATCTTCGAGGGGTCGAGGGTTATCGAGGCCCGAACCGCAGAGCTCGTGGTCGAGGCATCCGCCGAGCTCGACGACGTGTTGGCCCTGGGCGGCGCCTTCGACGCGATCGACGAGCTGAAGCGGCGCCTGGTGGTCAGCCAGGCGGAGCGGGTGCAGCGGATCGAAAGCGGTGACCTGCAGGTCGTCGGCGTCAACTGCTTCACCGGAACCGAGCCCTCGCCCCTCGGCACGGCGGACGAGGGCACTTCCACCGTCTTAAAGGTCGACCCGGCCGTCGAGCAGGAGCTGCGCGAAGACGTCGCCGCCTGGCGATCGTCCCGCGACACGTCGGCCGTGCACGCAGCACTCGGCGAGCTACGCCGTGCCGCGGCCGACGCCTCGGTCAACATCATGCCGGCCACCATCGCCCTGGCCCATGCCGGTGGCACCACCGGCGAATGGGCCGGAGCGCTGCGCGAGGTGTTCGGGGAGTACCGGGCGCCGACCGGCGTTGCCGGCGCGGTCGGCCAGCGCGGCAATAGCCTGGCCGGCGTGATCGAGGAGTCGCAGGCGCTGGCCGCGCGCACCGGAGGGCCGCCCAGGCTCCTCGTCGCCAAACCAGGCCTCGACGGGCACTCCAACGGTGCCGAGCAGATCGCCGTCGCGGCGCGCGACGCCGGCTTCGAGGTCATCTACCAGGGCATCCGGCTGTCCCCAGAAGAGATCGCCCTCGCCGCGCGCGACGAGGACGTCGACGTAGTCGGCATCTCCATCCTGTCGGGCAGCCACCTCGAGCTGGTCCCCGAGGTCATGGACCGCCTGGTGGCCGCCGGGGTGGTCGTGCCGGTGGTGGTGGGCGGCATCATCCCACCTGAGGATGCCGAGATCTTGAAGGGCAAAGGCGTGGCCGCCGTGTACACGCCGAAAGACTTCGACTTCGGCCGGATCATGGCGGAGCTGGTCGACCTCGCCGCCCGGCACCGATCGGCCCTGGCCGACTGAGTCAGCGGCTGGCCCACGGCCGGTCGCGTCGCAGCTGGGTGGGCTTCGCCCACCACCTGCCGCTGAAGCGCCACCCCGGTCCCTGCGCCCGCTCCGGCGCATCGGCCACCACCGGACGGGGCCACACCTCGTGGACCGCAGCCACCAGGGCAGCGACGACCTCAGGGCCGGCAGCAGGCGTGACCCCGAGGAGCACGGGAGGACCGATGTCCACCGGCACGTCTCTGGGCGGGGTCACAGCGGCACGTTCCCGTGCTTGCGCCGGGGGAGCTCCTCGCGTTTGGACGCCAGCAACCGCAGGCTCCGCACCAGCACGCGGCGGGTGTCGGCCGGGTCGATGACGTCGTCCACGAAGCCCCGCTCGGCTGCGATGTACGGGTTGGCGTAGCGCTCGGTGTACTCGTCGACCAGCTCGGCACGGCGGGCGGCGGGGTCGCTGGCCTCAGCCAGCTCGCGCCGGTAGACGATCTCCACCGCGCCCTGCGGGCCCATCACGGCCAGCTCGGCCGACGGCCAGGCGAATGCCAGGTCGGCTCCGATCGACTTGGAGTTCATGACGACATAGGCCCCGCCGTATGCCTTGCGCGTGATGATCTGGATCCGCGGCACCGTCGACTCGCAGAAGGCGTACAGCAGCTTGGCCCCGTGGCGGATGATGCCGCCGTACTCCTGGTCCGTGCCCGGCATGAACCCGGGAACGTCGACGAACGTCACCAGGGGGATGTTGAACGAGTCGCACGTCCGGACGAAACGGGCCGCCTTCTCCGACGAGTCGATGTCGAGGACCCCGGCCAGCACCGCTGGCTGGTTGCCCACCACGCCCACCACCCGGCCGTCGATCCGGGCGAAGCCGCAGGTGATGCTCATCGCCCAGTGGGCATGGACCTCGAAGTAGTCCCCGCCGTCCACCACCGAGGCGATGACCTTCTTCATGTCGTACGGCTGGGTGGGGGTAGACGGCATGAGGTCGGCCAGCTCCGGCAGCCAGCGATCGGGGTCGTCCTCCGGCAGCAGCGGCGGCGGCTCCTCCAGGTTATTGGCCGGCAGGAACGACAGCAGGTACCGCACCTCGTCGAGGCACGACTTCTCGTCGGGGGCGACGAAGGTGGCCACGCCCGACTTGGTGGCATGGCTCATAGCGCCGCCCAGCTCCTCCAGGGTGACGTCCTCACCGGTGACCGTCTTCACCACGTCCGGACCGGTGATGAACATGTGGCTGCTCCCGTTCACCATGAAGATGAAGTCGGTCATGGCCGGTGAGTACACCGCGCCGCCGGCGCACGGGCCCATGATGACGCTGATCTGGGGGATCACCCCGGAGGCTTCGACGTTGCGGTGGAAGATGCCGCCATAGGAGTGGAGGGAGACGACACCCTCCTGGATGCGGGCCCCGGCTCCATCATTCAGCCCGATCATCGGCACGCCGATGGATGCGGCCAGGTCCATCACCTTATGGATCTTCTCGGCGAACACCTCACCCAGGGCCCCGCCGAAGACAGTGAAGTCCTGGCTGAACACGCACACTCGCCGACCGTCGATGGTGCCGAACCCGGTGATCACCCCGTCGGTGTAGGGCCGTTTGTCGTCGAGACCCATGCCGTGGGCCCGGTGCCGGGCAAGCATGTCGAGCTCCTGGAACGATCCCGCGTCGAGCAGGTACTCGAGACGCTCGCGGGCAGTCATCTTCCCCTTGGCGTGGTGACGCTCCACAGCCTGGGGCGAACCAGCATGGAGCGCCTCCTCCTTCCGCTCCTTCAGCTCGGCCAGCCGCTGCGACATGGGGTGGTCCATAGGCTGGAGGCTACTGGCGTGAGCCGGAGGGTACGTCCCGGAGGGTACGGCAGAGACCTCCCACCAGGAGCAGCGACGCGCTGCAACGATGTCGAGCGGCACCCGCAAGGTCGGCAGGAGCGGGCCGTTCCTCCGTCGAGACGTCAGGGTACGAGACGTCAGGGTACTGATCGCCGCGTTGCCGGCGGGCGCCACCAGGTGTCCACGGACCAGCGCGGTGGTGCCCGCCTCAGCTAGCAGGAGAGGAGCACGTGGCTCGACTCGAGGTATCCGGGGTGGAAGTCCGCTTCGGCGGCGCAGCGGCGCTACGTGGTGTCGACCTCACCGTCGAGGCATCCACCGTCACCGGGCTGATCGGGCCCACCGGAGCCGGGAAGACCACCACCCTCAACGTCATCACCGGTGTGCAGAAGGCCAAGGCGGGTCAGGTGCTGCTCGATGACGAACCCGTCGGGCACCTGCCTGCCCACCGCCGGGCCCGGCTCGGGATCGCCCGCACCTTCCAACGGTTCGAAGCGTTCGGATCGCTCACTGTGCGCGAGAACATCCTGGTTGCCGCCGAGATCCGCCGGCGTTGGGCCCGTGACAGCTCGAACCCAGGGCGGGTGGCCGACGACGTCGTCCGCCAGATCGGCATGCGCGAGCTGTCACGGGTCCGTTGCGACACGCTGCCCACCGGCATGGGCCGCCTCGTCGAGGTCGGCCGGGCGCTCGCCACCCAGCCGAAGATCCTTCTCCTCGACGAGCCGTCGTCGGGGCTCGACGGCCAGGAGACTGACAAGCTCGGCGCACTGCTCGGGCGCCTCGCCGACGACGGGATGGCCATATTGCTGGTGGAGCATGACGTCGAGCTCGCCATGTCAGCGTGCCGGACGGTCTACGTCCTCGACCTCGGGCAGATCGTGGCGGCCGGCGCCCCGGCCGAGCTCCAGTCCGATCCCACCGTTCAGGTGGTCTACCGGACAGCCAGGGCCGACCCCGACGCGAAGGCGGCCGGTGCCCTCGTCTGACCCGGTGCCCTCGTCTGACCCGGTGCCCTCGTCTGACCCGGTGCCCTCGTCTGACCCGGTGCCGTAGCGCTCCGGAACCCGATGAGGAGCTCCCACGGCTTCCGGTGGGGCGGGCATCGAGCACGAAGGGTAACCTCGGGGCCAACAGCGGTCACCGGGGAGGGCTCGTGGCGAACTTGACATCGAAGGTTGTGATCGTCACCGGTGCCAGCCGAGGCATCGGTGAGGCTATTGCCCGCCGGTTCGCCGCCGACGGGGCCGCGGTGGCGGTGACGGCGCGTACCGCAGCGGAGGGCGACCACCCGTTGCCCGGCAGCCTCTCGGCAACGGTGCAGGCGATCACCGACGCCGGCGGCATGGCACTGGCGATCACCGCCGACCTCGCAGACGCCGGCGACCGGGAACGTCTCGTCGAGACCGCGGAACGCGAGCTCGGCCCGGTCGACGTGCTGGTGAACAACGCCGCCATCACCTACTTCGAGCCGGTCACCGACTTCACCGAACGGCACTACCGACTGATGTTCGAGGTGCAGGTGCGCGCCTCTTTCGACCTCGCCCAGCGGGTGCTCCCCGGCATGCGTGAGCGGAGGTCCGGATGGATCCTTAACATCTCCTCGCCGGCCGCCATCCACCCGTCGGGGCCGCCGTACCCTGGCGCCCTGCCCGGCGGGACCGTGTACGGGATGTGCAAGGCTGCTGCCGAGCGCTTCACGACCGGCCTCGCCGCCGAGGTGTACGCCGACGGCATCGCCGTGAACGTCCTGTCGCCCTCGGGGCTCGTAGCCACCCCTGGCGTCGTCCACCACCACCTCGACAAGCTCGTTCCCGAGGAGCTCCACGAGCCGGTCAGCTACATGGCAGAGGCCGCCTACGCACTGTGCACCGGCGATCCGTCGGTCCTCACCGGCCGGATCGCCTTCTCCCAGCCGCTCTTGGCCGAGCTGGGGATCGAGCTGCCGGCCTGACTGGCCCCTGTCAGCCGGCGAGCCAACAGCTCAGCTCATCCCCACGGGGCGAGTCCTCCATAGCGCACTGGACGCCGAGGACCATGGTGGACCGCCGAGCGCCGTCGAAGGCGCGCCATTCGCCGATGGCAGCGGTCGACGGGTCCCCAGTTCGGGCGAAAGCGGTCCAGGCGTCCTGCACCGCCCCGGCCAGGCGCTGCGCTTCCGGACCGCTCCCGGCGAACAGATCGATCATGGGCGCATCGAGGTTGCCGAACACGAAGGGCAGCTCGACGGCATGGGCCGCGCCGAGCTGGGCGATCGGGGACTCCCAACAGCACAGGTAGGCGTAGGTCGCCGGCTGGTGCGCGGCATGGGTGGCGGCAAACCGCATGGCCGGAGCCCGGAAGAAGCGATCGGTCTCGATGGCGCTCCACAGCTCCTTCGCGTCGGTAGCCTCCGCGCGTGCACCGCGAGCACTGCGGTACGAATCCATCACGCGCCGGCTCTCCTCGGGGCTGAGGGTGGCCGCCAGACGCGACAGCAGCCCGTCGTCGTCGAGGTCGGTGGCCGGGCTGAGCATGGAGAACAGCTTCATCTCGTCACGGTTGGTTCCGATGAGCAGCGAGATGCCGGCCGCTTCCCCTTCGGCGATGGCGTCATACGGCGAACGGGGCAGCACCACTTCATCGAGGACAGGACGAAACGGCATCGCTTCGCCGTGGAGGCCTGAGCTGATGCCGCCGCCCTCCGAGACGCCATCGAACATCAGCCGCTGCTGCAGATCGGCGAAGCGCTCGGCTGGCAGGTCGCGCAGCTCGCCGTGGCCGACCTCGGCGAGGCTCAGCAGACGCGAGGCGGTAGCCTCGGCCTCGTCGACAGTGGCGAACATCGGCGCGCCGCTCTGGGCGATCACCCGCTGGAACAACCCCCGCGCACTCGGCACGGCCATGATCGTGGTGACGCTCATCGACCCGGCCGACTCGCCGAAGATGGTGACGTTGGCCGGGTCGCCGCCGAAGGCTTCGGCGTTGGCACGGACCCAGGCAATGGCAGCGATCTGGTCGAGCAGGCCCCAGTTGCCGCAGGCTCCCGTCGCCTCGTCGCGCAGCGAAGGATGCGCGAGGTAGCCGAGTGCCCCCAGGCGGTAGTTGACGGTGACGACGACAACATCGCCGCGTGCCGCCAGGCGGGCACCGTCGTACAGGGGTTCGGAACCGGCACCCAGGACGAAGGCCCCGCCGTGGAGCCAGACCATCACCGGCCGGCGGGCGTCGTCGACCCCGGGAGTCCAGACATTCAGGTAAAGGCAGTCCTCGCTCTGGATCTGCTGGCCCGCTCCCATGAACCCGAGGCCGATAGAGCTCTGGTGGCTGACCGGGCCGAAGTCGGTGGCCGCACGCACGCCCGCCCAGGCCGGAGCAGGCTGCGGCGGCGCGAACCGGAGCGCGCCGAGCGGAGGAGCGGCGTAGGGCACGCCCTTGAACACCTGGACGTCGCCCTCGGTAGTGCCCTGCAGCTTGCCGCCAGCGGTCTCCACGATCGTCATCACACGTTCTCCTTCTTCCTTCTTCACATCCGTAGCGTTCACATCCGTAGCGCCCACTCGGCCGTATCACGACCTGGAAGTGTGCACCTCCGTGCGCCAATGGTCAGCGGCCGATGAAGTTCCCTGGCCGGCGCTCGAACACCGCTGCGATCCCCTCGGCGGCATCCGCCGTGGCACCGAGGCGAGCCTGCTCGCCGGCTTCGAGGCGCGCTGCCTGGCGTACACGGTCGGCCAGGCCGGCCCGCAGCGTCCGGTTCATGGCACGGGTGGCCAGAGGCGCGCACTCGGCGATCTCCTCTGCCAGAGCCAGGGCAGCCGGGCGGACGTCGGCAGCTGGCACGCAGACGTCGGCGAGGCCGAGCGCCGTCGCCTGGTCGCCATGGATGCGCCGGCCCGTCAGGAGCACCAGTGCCGCCCGGGACGGCCCGACGAGCTCGGGCAAGGTCACCGAGATCCCGAACCCGTGATGGATGCCCAGACGGCCGAAGTTGGCGGCGAAGCGGGCTTCGGGGCACGTGACCCGCAGGTTGGCGGTCAGGGCCAGCCCGAGCCCGCCGCCGACAGCGGGGCCGTGCACGGCAGCGATCCATGGCAGGTCGAC
>JAJYAB010000039.1 GCA_021779775.1 Actinomycetes bacterium | reverse complement strand
TGGGCAGCCGGTGGAAGGCATCGACCTGCAACGCGTCACTGCCTGGCTCGCCGGTGCCGTGCCCGACATGGTGCCGCCGCTGCGCTTCGACCTCATCCCCGGAGGGCGGTCGAACCTGACCTACCGGGTGACCGACGACCATGGCGCCGCGTGGGCGCTGCGCCGTCCCCCGGCCAGCCACGTGCTGGCCACAGCCCATGACATGGCCCGCGAGCACCGGGTGATCAGCGCCCTGGCCTCCACCGGCGTGCCGGTTCCCCGCACCATGGCCCTGTGCACCGACGACACCGTCAACACCAGCCCCTTCTACGTGATGGAGTTCGTCGAGGGCCATGTCCTGCGCGACGCCCCCGCCGTCGAGGCCGTGCTCGACGAGGCGGCTCGCCGGCATGCCGGCGAGTCCGTCGCCGACACGTTGGCCGCGTTGCACGCCGTGGACGTCGACAGCGTCGGGCTCGGCGACTTCGCCAAGCGCGACGGGTACATCGAGCGCCAGTTGCGGCGCTGGTACCGGCAGTTCACCGATTCCCAGGTTGACGGTCTCGACACCGCCTCGGCGGTGGGTTCAGTCCACGACCGGCTGGCCAGGTCGGTGCCCCGGCAGGTCGGAACAGCCATCGTCCACGGGGACTACCGCCTCGACAACACGGTGCTGGACGACGACGGCACCGTGCGTGCAGTGCTCGACTGGGAGATCTGCACGCTGGGCGATGCCCTGGCCGACCTGGGTCTCCTGATGGTCTACTGGACCGAGCCCGGGGAAGAGGCGTTGTTGGCGGACGCCACCGCGACAGCCTTGCCCGGATTTCCGAGCCGCCAGGAGCTCTGCGCCCGCTACGCCGCGGCAGCCGGACGTGACCTCTCCTCGCTCGACTTCTACGTGGCGTTCGGCTACTGGAAGCTGGCCTGCATCCTGCAGGGCGTCTACGCCCGGTACGTCGGTGGGGCGACGGCCGGAGACCGGTCGAGCGTCGACGGGTACGCCCGGAGCATCGTGCACCTGTCCGAGCGGGCCATGGCCACGCTCGCCACGCATTAGCGAGCCGTGCCGGTGGCCCTGTACCAACGCCATCCGACCCGGAGCCTGGCGGCACCCGTGCTGGTGGTCGCCCTCGACGGCTGGGTCGACGCCGGCATCGGAGCAGGCGGTGCCGTGTCGGCCATGCTGGCGAACGGCCCGACCGAGCTGCTGGCCACGTTCGACGGGGGGCCGCTCATCGACCAGCGAGCCCGTCGACCCGTCGTCCATATCGTCGACGGGATCAACACCGGGCTCACCTGGCCGACGATCCAGCTGCGTGCCGGAGCCGACCAGCAGGGGAAGGACGTGTGCTATCTCGTCGGCCCCGAGCCGGATTTCCGGTGGTCCGAGTTCACGACGGCAGTCGTCGAGCTCGCTGCGGCTATGGACGTGCGCCTGGCTGTCGGCCTGAGCGCCTTTCCGGCCCCGGCGCCACACACCCGACCCGTCCGGCTGGCGGCGACCGCACCCGCCAGCTCGGCCGACCTGATCACCCGCGTGGGGACCATGCAGGGATCGCTCGACGTGCCGTCGGGGGTCTGGGGATCCCTCGAGATCGGCTTCAGCGCCGCCGGGATCCCTGCCGTGGGGCTGTGGGCTCGGGTGCCGCACTACGTGTCGGGGATGGCGTTCCCGGCAGCCAGCGCCGCCCTGCTCGACGGTCTGGCTGCAGTGGCGGATCTGCGCGTCGACTCCTCTTCCCTGCACACCGCAGCGGACGCTTCGTCGCGTCAGGTCGACGAGCTGATCGCCCGGAGCGACGAGCACACCGCCATGGTGCGAAAGCTCGAACGGACGCTCGACGACGCCGAGGGGAACGCGCTCGACGCCGAGGGGCAGCTCCCTACCGGTGACGAGCTGGCCGACGAGCTGGAGCGCTACCTGCGAGGCGACGGCAGCGACAGCGGTGATCCCCCAAGCGGGATCTGACCGCCGGTGGCCGGGTGGGCGCTGGCGACGAGCAGGATGCCGAGGACCATCAGGGCGACGAGGACGAGGACGACGACGAGCACGGCAGCCGCCCGGCGACGATCGCTGCTCCCGCGGCGGAGAGCCTTCGTGCCACCTGGCACGAAGGCCGACACGCCGGGAAACGTCCCCGACGCGGCGGTGGCGGCCAGCGGCATGTCGATGACGATGCGGCGCATCTCTTCCACCGAGCCCGCAGCCTCGAGCATCCCGATCCTCAGCTCGTAGTCACCAGGACCCAGCAGGCCGCGTTCGAAGGCGTTCGTGACGAGCTGCATGTGCCGGTCGCGCTCCGTGGCGTCCATCGCAGCATCGTCCACCGCGGCATTGTCGGCTACTGCAGCGCCAGAGGCAAGGACCGGGCAGCGATGCCGGGACGGCGCTAGGTTGCGGCCATGCTCATCGACGGAGGGATCGGGTTCGACCCGGCAGGGGCGGCCGGCGCTGCCCGGCGGGCCGAGGAGGACGGGTTCGACGGCGTCTGGTGCGCCGAGACCAGCCACGACCCGTTCCTGCCCCTGGCCTTGGCCGCCGAGCACACCGAGCGGGTGGAGCTCGGGACCGGCATCGCCGTGGCGTTCGCCCGGAGCCCCATGACCACCGCCATGGTCGCCAACGATCTCCACGCGCTGTCGGAGGGACGGTTCATCCTCGGCCTCGGATCGCAGATCAAGCCGCACATCGAGAAGCGCTACTCCATGCCGTGGTCACAGCCGGCCGCCCGGATGCACGAATTCATCTCGGCGCTGCGGGCGATCTGGGCGGCGTGGAACGACCGGACCCGCCTGGCGTTTCGCGGCGACTTCTACCAGCACACCCTCATGAACCCGATGTTCGACCCGGGACCCAACCCGTTCGGGGTGCCGAAGGTCTTCCTCGCTGCAGTGGGGCCCCGCATGACAGAGGTGGCCGGGCAGGTGGCCGACGGGCTGCTCGTCCACGGCTTCACCACCGAGCGGTACCTGCGCGAGGTCACCCTCCCCGCCGTGCACCGCGGGCTCGAAACAGCCGGGCGCGGCATCGACGGGTTCGAGGTGTCCTATCCGGGCATGGTGGTCACGGGAGGCACCGAGGCCGACATGGCGTCCGCCGCCCAGGCGGTGCGTGCCCAGCTTGCGTTCTACGGGTCCACCCCCGCGTACAAGCCCGTCTTGGATCTCCACGGCTGGGGCGATCTCCACGGGGAGCTGAACCGACTGTCGAAGCAGGGGAAATGGACGGAGATGGCGACGCTCATCGACGACGACGTGCTGTCGACGTTCGCCGTGGTGGGCCCGCCGGAACAGATCCCCGAGCTGGTTCTGGCCCGGTTCGGGGACGTCGTGACCCGCTTCTCCTTCTACGCCCCGTACCCGATGGACCGCTCGCGCTGGCAGGCGCTGCTGGCCGGGCTGCGCGGCTGACCCGTCGCCAGCCGTCACCCGTCCGGCCGGCGCACGTCGGTCAGGACACGAAGTTGACGAGGCGCGGGGGCCGAGCCACCACGCGGCGCGGTGGCGAGCCGCCCAATGCGTCCTGCACCCGGGTCGACGCCAGCGCCAGGGCGGTCGCTTCGTCTTCGGTGAGCTCAGGGGCCACGTCGATCCGGTCGCGTACCTTCCCGTCCACCTGCACCACCATCGTCACACGATCTTGGCGCACGAGGTCAGGATCGAACGCCGGCCACCGCTCACGGTGGATGCGCGCACCCTCGCCCCGGCGCCGCTCCCACGCCTCGGCGGTGACATGCGGCGCCATGGGAGCCAGCACGAGCAGCAGCGTGTCGGCCGCCGCTTCGTAGGTCGGCCGGTGCGGAGGCACCTCGTCGCGGAGGTAGCGGTACACGTCGTTGGTGAACTCCATGCAAGCGGCCACCGCCGTGTTGAACGACCAGCGCTCCAGGTCGTCGCTCACCTTGGCCACCAGCCGGTGGGTGGACCGGGCGACGGCGAGGTCCCGGGGAGCCGGGTCGCCGGTCGCCCAGCGGACGGTCCCCGCCGCCTCCACGCTGAAGCGCCACACCCGGTCGAGGAACCGGCCGCACCCTTCGATCACCTCGTCGGTCTGCTCGGTCCAGTCGACATCGTCCGTCGGGGGCCCGACGAACAGATGGAACAGCCGTAAGGCGTCCGCCCCCACCGTGTCGAAGTACTTGGCCGGGGCGACCAGGTTCCCTTTCGACTTCGACATCTTCGAACCGCCCATGCGGATCATCCCCTGGGTGAACAGCCGGCGGAACGGCTCGCGGGGAACCCCCGGGGCCAGACCGACGTCGACGAGCGCCTTCGTGAAGAACCGGGCGTACAGCAGGTGCAAGATGGCGTGCTCGATGCCGCCGATGTACTGCTCCACCGGCATGAAGTGCGCGGCCACTGCCGGGTCGAACGGCCGGTCCTCGGCCCACGGGTCGCAGAACCTCAAGAAATACCACGACGAGTCCACGAAAGTGTCCATCGTGTCGGTCTCGCGCTCGGCGGGGCCGCCGCACACCGGGCACGTCGCCTGGCCGAACGTCGGATGGCGCCTGAGCGGCGACTCGCCGGTCGCCAGGAGCTCGACGTCGTCGGGCGCGAGGACCGGCAGCTGGTCCTCGGGGACGCCCACGACGCCGTCGACGGGGCAGCGGACGACCGGGATCGGACATCCCCAGTACCGCTGGCGGGACACCAGCCAATCACGCAGGCGGTAGTTGACCCTCCTCGACCCGATATCTCTGTCGACCAGCCACTGCATGGCGCGCTCCTTCGCCGTGGCGACAGCGAGGCCGTTCAGGAAGCCGGAGTTGATCTTCGTGCCGTCGCCGGTGAAGGCGCCCCCCGCGAAGTCGTCCGGCGGCTGCACCGTACGGACGACGGGGAGGCCGTGCGCCTCGGCGAACGCCCAGTCGCGCTCGTCCTCGGCCGGTACCGCCATGATGGCTCCCGTCCCGTACCCCATCAGGACGTAGTCGGCGACGTACACGGGGACCGGCTCCCCGGTGGCCGGGTTGACCACATGGCTCCCGGTGAACGCCCCGCGCTTGGCGAGGCCGAGCGATCCCCCGTCGGAGGTGCGCTCGATCTCGGAAGCGGCAGAGGCGGCACGGCGGAGCGCTTCCACCTCGTCGCGGTGGTCCGCCGTGGTCAGCTCGTCGACCAGCGGATGCTCGGGAGCGACGACCGCGTAGGTCATGCCGAACAGCGTGTCCGGCCGGGTCGTGAACACGCGCAGGACGAGGCCCTCCTCCTGCCGACCGGCCACCGCCAGCCGGAGCTCGGCACCTTCGGACCGCCCGATCCAGTTGCGCTGCATCGTCTTGACCCGCTCGGGCCAGTCGAGATCGTCGAGCGAGTCGAGCAGCTCGTCGGCGTAGGCGGTGGTGCGCACGAACCACTGCTCCAGGTCACGCCGCTCCACCACATCACCCGACCGCTCGCACGTCCCGTCGGCCAGCACCTGCTCGTTGGCCAGCACGGTCTGGCACCCGGGGCACCAGTTGACCGGCGCCTGCGCCCGGTAGGCCAGGCCCGAGCGGAGGAAGGCCAGGAAGATCGCCTGGCTCTGGCGGATGTACGACGGGTCGTGGCTCCGAACCTCGCGGCGCCAGTCGTAGACGGCCCCGAGGGCACGCACGCTCGACTTCAGCTCGGCGATCCGGGCCTCGGTGAAGGAGCGCGGGTGCTCGCCGGTGCGGATGGCGGCGTTCTCGGCGGGCAGCCCGAAGGAGTCGAACCCGAACGGGGTGAGCACCGCGTAGCCCTGCATCGTGCGATGCCGGACCAGCAGGTCGCCGAAGGTGTAGTTACGGACGTGGCCCTGATGTGCCGGCCCGCTCGGGTAGGGGTACATGCACAGGGCGTACCACGGCGGCCGGGGATCGCCGGCGTCCACCTCGTAGTCTCGCTCGGCCAGCCAGCGCTGCTGCCAGCGCTGCTCCACCGCCTGGACGTCGTAGGCCCGTGCCATCGGGGGGAGTCTAGGGATGCGCCGCCTGCCCTACGGACCCGCTCAGGGACGAGGTCCGGGCGGCAGCAGCCGCCGGCGGCTGATCTGCAGCGAGAACACGTGCCGGACGATACGCCGGGAGACTGCCTCGGGAACCTGCACGAAGCGGAGCCGGGTCGTGCCGTCGGGCAGCACGCCCACGACCTCGCCGTCCACGTCGACCGGCCCCGAGCCCAGGTCCAGCTCCAGCACCACCCGCGCCCCGGGGGGCAGGCGTGACATGCCGGACACTCGGGTCCCCCCGCCCGACAGGTCGAGGGCGATCGCCGCCGACGGCTGGCCGCGGCGGCCCGGTGCCTCCTGGCGGTACCGGACCGGCATCGGAGCCGGGACTCGGACCCATTCGCGTCGCTGGATCGCCTCCGGGACCCGCAACGCCAGCAGCGTGGCGACGACCGGCAGCCGGTCGGCGACGTGCACGGCGATCGTCCCGGTGACGCGCACCAGCTCGGCGCCGGTCCCGGCTTGGCCCACCACCTCGTGGCCGTCGAAGTCGGCGAAGCCCTCGTCGCCGGACGCCAGCCGGAGGGCCGATCCTTCGCGGTGGACGACGACGGCGACCACCGAGCCGTCGGCGGCGGCTTCTTCGGTCGGCTCGACGCCAGCGGCGTGCAACGCCGCCTCGTCGCCGGGTCGCGGGCCGCTCGGCGCCTGGGGGCGGGCACCTCGAAGGGGGAGCAGGCCCGTCGGGTAGATCCGCAGGCGCCGACCGACCAGCCACTCGAGGACCGCCACCTCCACGGCAGCCGATGCTACGCCACGAGAGCGCTGTTAGGCCGGTGGTGGGCGACGCCCGAGCGGCGGACCGCTGCCGGGAGGGTGAACACGAACGCCAGCAGCCTGGCCACCGCCAGGTAGAGCTCGGCGGGGATGGCGTCGTCGATGTCGCACGCAGCAAAGACTGCCCGGGTGAGCGGGGGGTCCTCCACGATCGGCACGGCGTGCCGGGTCGCCTCTTCGCGGATCCGGGCTGCCAGGGCATCGGCGCCCTTGGCGACCACCCGGGGGGCTCCTCCGGCAGCCGGGTCGTAGCGCAGCGCCACGGCGAAGTGGGTCGGGTTGGTGATGACGACGTCGGCGCCGGCGATGGCCGCCATCATGCGCATGCGGCTCAAGGTGCGCTGCTTGCGTCGGATGGCCCCCTTCACGACCGGGTCCCCCTCGGACTGGCGCGCCTCGTCCTTCACCTCCTGCTTGGTCATCTTCATGCTCTTGGCCATCCGGCGCCGCTGGACGGCGAAGTCGGCGATCCCGAGCAGCAGGCCGCCCAGGGCCACCTGGCGGACCAGGCTGAGCATCTTGCCGCCCGAGTAGGCGATCATCGGCGTCATGTCCACCGGGCGCGACCCGAGGAGCTGGTGGGCGAGCCCGTTGAGCCCCGGACCGGCAACGGCGACGAGCAGCGCCAGCTTCAGCACCTGCTTCGCCAGCTGCCACAGCGAGCTCAGGGAGAACAGGCGCTTCACCCCGGCCAGGGGGTTCAGGTGCTCCCACTTCGGGGCTGCAGCGTGGAGCGAGACCACCGGCCCGGTCTGCGCCACGTTGGCGATCACGCCCACCACCGCCATCGACCCGGCTAGCGGGAGGACCAACGCGAAGACGTCGCCCAGCCCGGAGCTCAGCACCTGCAGGGCCCCGCCTTGGCTGGGGCGCGTCATCACTCCGGCCGCCTGGGCGAACAGGCCGGTCAGGCGGTTGGTCGCGGCATGCAGCAGGGAGGGGAGGAGCATCGACGCCACGAGCACGGTGAGCCAACCCGACACGTCCACCGACTTGGCCACCTGCCCCTTGCGCCTGGCCTCCTTCTTGCGCTTCGGGGTGGGCTTCTCCGTCTTGTCGTCGTTCTTCACCTCACCCCGCTCCTACCAGCGCGCCCATGTCCGCCAGGACGCGCGACACGATGTTGGCCAGGTACCCGGGCAGCACCTTGACGCCGACTGTCACGAGGACCAGCGAGAGCAGCACCTGCAGCGGGAACCCGAGCATCCACACGTTCATCTGGGGGGCGGCCTTGGCCAGCAGGGCCAGGGCGACCTGAGTGGCGAACAGCACGATGATGAGCGGGGCGGCCATCTCGAGCGACGCCACGAAGAACGTCGCCAGGTCGCCGGTGAACATGTTGGCCAGGCGGGCGGTGGAGGTGAGGGTGAGACCGTGCGCCCCGAACGACGCCACGAACCCCCGGACCACCAGCAGCTCGCCGTTGCTGATGAACAGCAGCGCCATGGCCACCTGCTCGTACAGCTGGCCGATGATCGGCGTCTGGTTCTCCGACAGCGGGTCGAGCGACGGCGGCAGGTTGATGCCGCCGAACTGGTCGATGAGCCCGCCTGCCGCACCCACCGCCGAGAACAGGATCAGCATGGGCAGGCCGAGGACGATACCGGTGAACGCCTGGAGGACCACCGCGCCGATCAGGCCGGCGGTGTCGGTCGGCAGCGCGTGGTGGTCCATGTGCGGAGCGGCGAGCACGGCCAGTCCCCCCGCCACGGCGACCAGGGCGATGCTGGGGATCACCCGGCGGTTGGAGAACGGGGGGACCACGACCAGCCAGGCGGCGGCCCGCACGAAGGCCAGCAGCAATGCGATCAGCCAGAGGGGGTCGACCGAGAAGCTCACGGCAGCCGCCTGGTCCCTTCACGTACCGATGAGCGACGGCATCTGGCCGAAGAGCTGATGGACGTACGCCACCATCTGGCTCAGCATCCAGTGCCCGGACAGCAGCAGGACGAGCGCGATGCCGACGAGCTTCGGCACGAAGGTGAGCGTCACCTCCTGGATCTGGGTGACCGACTGGAAGAGCGACACCACCAGTCCGATGGCCAGGCTCACCAGCAGGATCGGACCGGCAAGCTTGAAGGTCATCATCATGGCACCGGTCGCCAGATGGATGACGTGCCCCTCGTTCACCGGAAGCTCACCACCAGCGAGTGCGTGATCAGCACCCAGCCGTTCACCATGACGAACAGCAGCAGCTTGAAGGGCAGCGACACCAGGGTGGGTGGCAACATAACCACCCCCATGGACATCAGGGCAGAAGCCACCACCAGGTCGATGATCAGGAACGGGATGAAGATGACGAACCCGATGATGAACGCGCTCTTCAGCTGCGACAGCAAGAACGCCGGGACGACCGCCTGCATGGAGGCGTCCTTGGCGGTCGCCGGATGCTCGTTGGCGGCAGAGGTCGTCAAGGCCAATTCCTCGTTGCCGGTCTGCTTGAGCATCCAGGTCTTCAGGGGCCCTTCGGCTGCCCGATAGGCCTGCGTGGCGTTGATCTTGCCGTGCAGGTACGGCTGCAACGCGTCGTCGTTCATCTGATGGAGCGTGGGCGCCATGATGAACAGGCTCAGGATCAGCGCCAGCCCGACCACCACCTGGTTCGGTGGGGTGGTCTGCAACCCGAGGGCCTGGCGGGTCAGGCCCAGCACGATGACGATCCGCGTGAACCCGGTCGTCAGGATCAGAAGGGACGGCGCGACGGCCAGCAGCGTCAGCGCCAGGATGACGAGGATGCTCTCCGACGGCTTGTTCAGGCTCTTGCCGAGGTTGACGGTGATCGACGAGCCGGCAGCCAGCAGATGCGGCATCACGACAGCGGTCTCTGCACCGCTCGCCAGGTGGCACGCGCCCGTCCGGGGACGGTGGGACGCGACATGGAGGACTCCTCTCGAGCAGGGGCTGCCGGTCAGGCCCGGCGGACGGTGCGCTCCTGCAAGCTGGTGACGACCGACCTCCATGTCGGCGCGGGCCGCAGCCCGCTCGTTGGGCCGGCGGCAATTCCCTCGCCGCCGGCACGGGCATCAGCGGTCCGGCGACCGGCGCCAGCCACCAGGGCCAGCGGGTTCCGCACCGCTGGCGCACGACCCCGCACCCCGCCGCGCGTGCTGCGGCCCGGCGGCGCTTCGACGGCGCCGAGCGTGTCGGGCTCCATGCGTGCGATACGGGTGACGTGCTGCGGCGCCACGCCGAGGAGGAAGGTGTCGTCCCCGGCGCGGACCACCGCCACCGACACGCCCTTTCCCAGGCTCTGCCGGGCCAGCACCGCCAGCGGCGCCTGGCGGCGGGCCTGCAGCCCGGTGCTCCGCCGGAGCACGCGCACGACCACTGCCAGCAGCGCCAGGACGACGAGGAGCCCGACGACGAGGCGGACGAACAGCGATCCGGCGGTCACCGTCTGGGCACCGGTGCGCGCGGCGGCTCCTACCGCCGTATGAGCCGCGCTTCCTACCGCCGTATGGGCGGCGGCGGCCATCTGGAGCATCGCCACGGTGCTCAGACCGTGGTGCCGTCGTCGACGGCGCCCACGACCTCGGTGATGCGGACCCCCAGATCGTCGTCGACCACCACGACCTCACCGCGGGCGAGGATGGTGCCGTTGACCATGACGTCGACGGTCGAGCCGGCGGACCGGTCGAGCTCGACGATGCTGCCGGGCCGCAGCCCGAGCAGGTCGCGCAGCAGCATCCGCGTCCTGCCGAGCTCTACGGTGACTGCCATCTCGACGTGTGCCAGGAGCTCGAGCCGGGGACTGAGGCCCATCGCCGGGACAGGGCCGCCGGCGGCCATGGCTCCCACGGCGGGCACGGCGAGCGGTGCTTCGACGGCAGGGGCTTCGACGGCAGGTGCTTCGGTAG
>JAJYAB010000038.1:6569-10646 GCA_021779775.1 Actinomycetes bacterium | reverse complement strand
ACATACAGCTACACTGCGTGCACCCGGGCGTCATGGCCCTGGGGTAGAAGAACAACACCACCGGCCCCTCCACCAGCAGCGTCGAGAGCCGGACCGGCGTCCCGTCCTCGGCCGGCAGGGCGAAATCCGGTGCCTCGTCTCCGACGTCCATCTGCACAGTCTACGAGATGACGACGACGAAGTGACGACGACGAAGTGAAGGCGACGTGTGGAAGGCAGCGGCTGCTGCGCCCCGCAGCGCCCCAGCAGCCGCTGCCCGCCCAGCTTGCAGCGCGCAGGCCAGGCGGGGGATCGTCTTGACCATGGGACGCGCCGCAGCGGCAGGGCCGGCACGGTCAGCGACGACCCGGATGCTCCGGCAGTCGGGAGCGCCCGCATGCCTGGGTGCAGCGCTGGCGCTGAGCATCGGCCTCGCCGGCTGCGCTGCAGGGGCCCACGTCTCCGACGCCGGCAACGCCGGCCAGCGCCATGCTGGCGCTCCGTGGGCCGAGCTGCGGGCCGCTCCAGCATCCGGCGTCGGCACGGTCATCGTGGACGGGGACGGGATGACGCTCTACCTGTTCGTGCCGGACCACCAGGGCAAGCCGACGTGCACCGGCCTGTGCTTGGCTGAATGGCCTCCGCTGATACTTCCCGCCGGCTCGCCGCTGCCCACGGCCGGCCATGGCGTCCGGGGAGCACTCATCGGCTCGGTGTCCCTGGCCGACGGAGCCCGCCAGGTCACCTACGGCGGATGGCCCCTCTACCGCTGGGTAACCGACACCGCCCCGGGCCAAGCCAATGGCGAGGCCCTCTCGAATTTCGGCGGTCCCTGGTTCGCAGTCAGTACCGACGGTTCTGCCGTCCGCGCCCACACCGGCTTCTGACGCAGCAGGCGACCGCTGGGCGCATGACCGTCAGTTCAGGCGCCGGTGACCAGACATGTGCGGCCGCCATACGGAGACGGCACCGCCATACGGCGCACGGTAAATCGTCCCTGGTCACGTGGGTCCCTGATCACGTGCGTCCCTGATCACGTGGGAGCATCGACGGTCGTCACCTCGCCGTCGCGCACATGCTCGGTCCACACACGACCATCCCAGTAGCGCTCCCGGTGGCGGCCGCTGGGATCTGGGTACCAGCCGAACAGTGGCAGGTCACGAGCGAGGACCGGCTCACCGGCCTGAGCCGGCTCGTGGGCCTGGGGCGTAACCGGGGCCCGAGGTATCATGTCAGCGGGCCCCGCCGCCGTCGACGTTGCCCCACGACCGTCCGGACCGGTACGGCGCGCCGTCGTCCAGCAAGCGATGGGGAGGACGAGCACGGCAATGGGCAGCACTGGCAGCACCACCAGCGCGATCACTGCCCATACCGTGGACGGGAGCCGCCAGGGCGTGACGCCGTGGGACCGCCCGAAGCGGTCGGAGACGAAGTACGCGAGGGCGGCCCCAGCCAGGGCCAGCACGCCGTAGGCGGCGAACGCCGACGTGTCCGAGCCGATGATCATCGGCTCCACGCTAGGCGCCGCCCGCTGCATGCGGGCACAATGGGTGGATGGCGACCGCCGAACCGATCCTGGCACCCGCACGGCCGGCACCCGACCAGAACCTGGCCGACACCTCCGACCCGGTCCTCGACGGCGACCATGAGCGGATGGCCCACATCGTCCTGGAAGGCTTTAAACCAGACGAAGGCGACTTCGTGGCGGCCGGCCCGTCCGTGATCGAAGGCATGGTCAACGGAACAGCGGTCAAGGCCCTATGCGGGAAGGTGTGGGTGCCAGGCCGCGATCCGAAGCGCTATCCGGTCTGCCCGACCTGCAAAGAAATCGCCCAGAGCATGGGCTGGCCGGTACCCTCCGGGTAGTGCCGGTACCCTCCGGGTAGTGCCAGCCCACGAACCGACAACCCACGAGCCGACAGCGGCCACCAGAGGAGGACGCCATGAGCATTGCCGTAGGTGACCGGATTCCCGATGTCGAGGTACGGGTCCTGAACGGCCAGACCCCCGAGCCCGTCCGCACGGGTGAGCTGCTCGGTCGCGGCAAGGTCGTGCTGTTCGCCGTGCCCGGCGCGTTCACACCGACCTGCTCGGACTTCCACCTGCCGGGTTTCGTGGCCCGGGCCGACGACTTGCGAGCCAAGGGCGTCGACACAGTGGCCTGCGTGGCCGTCAACGACGCGTTCGTGATGGGGGCATGGGGCAAAGCGCAGAAGGTCGACGGCAAGGTCCTGATGCTGGGTGACGGCAACGGCGACTTCACCCGCGCCATGGGGCTCACCATGGACGGGTCGGCTGTCGGCCTGGGGACCCGCTCGCAGCGCTTTGCCGCCATCGTGGAGGACGGGGTGGTGACGGCGATGATGGTCGAGCCCGGACCCGGCCTCGACGTCAGCGCTGTCGAATCGGTGCTCCGAAGCCTATAGGGCAACCGGTTGGCAGCAGCGACACGCCACGGCGGTTTGCAGTGAAGCGGTCCGGCGGGCACCATGCTCAGATGGCACAACACGTGGTAGTCAAGCTGACCGATGATCTCGATGGCACCGACGCCAACCAGACGGTGACGTTCTCCCTCGACGGGAAGACGTATGAGATCGACTTGAGCGACGACAATGCCACGGCGATGCGCGAGACGATGCGCACCTACGTCGAGCATGGCCGGCGGGTCGGGGGTACGTCGTCGAGCCGGGCCCGCAACTCGGGCACCACCCCTCGGCAGGACCCCCAGGCCATCCGGGTCTGGGCCGACGAGCAGGGCATCGCCGTTCCGGCGCGAGGCCGGATACCGCGGACGGTGGTGGAGCAGTGGAAGGCGGCCACCGGCGGTTGACCGGCTCCACCGACATCAGCCGAGGAGCGCTTCCACAGCCCGCTTGGCGGCGGGCATGTCGATGAGATCCTCGGCCAGGGCGCCGTCGGGACGCAGGAACAAGAACGTGCACCGATCGACTGGGCGACCGACCGCCGCCTCGACAGCAACGGCATACGCCGCGCCCTGCAGCTGGTAGCGGTCGAGGGCGATGGCCCGCTCGGCGTCGCTGGACATGGCATCGGTCTTGTAGTCGACAACCTGCAGGCCGTCAGGGCCGTCGACCAGCAGGTCGACGAAACCTTCGAGCACCCTGCTGCCGACCGGCGCCCCGACGTACACCTCGCGCCAGTAGCGGCCTCCGGCCACCGCCCGGTGGACCGTGTCCGAGTCGAGTGCCACCTGCACGAGGCGCTGCACCTCGACGACCCTGTCGACGACACCTTCCACCTCGGCATGGACCCGGCACCAGTCGGCCAGGCCGTCGCCGGTCGCCAGGTCGACGACCTGCAGCGTGGCGTGGACGGCCCGACCCACGGCGGTGCCGGCCCGACCGCGGCGCGTCGGTCGGTCCTCGTCGGCAGAATCCTCGGAGCCCGAAGTGCCGAGCTCAGGGTCGTCGACGACTCCTGGGCCGCCGCCTGCGGCGCCGGCCAGCCGGTCGAGGCGCATCACCCCGGTCGCCGACACCGTCCGGGCGGGCGCCACGTGCTCCAGCAGCTCGGCACGCCGGGCGGTCCACCGGTGGCGGGCCGCCGCCTCGGCGAGCCGGTCCGTCTGGCCGTCTGCTGGTAGGTCGGTAGGCATAGCGTCGCCGGCGCCCTGCGCGGCGGGTGGCCGCCAAGACCGCCAGGTACCCGGGGTCAACGCGCAGGCGCCGTGCAGCACAGCAGCCGGGGAGCGTTTGCCTGCCGGATGGTGCAGGCTGACCACCAGGTGGTCGCGGGCGCGCGTCGCGGCCACGTAGAGCAGCCGTAACCCTTCGCAATCCTCCATCAGCTGCTCACGCTCTGCCAGGGCGGCGAACCCGGGTGTCTGGATCGCAGCAGATGTGGCGACCTCCGGTCCGTGCGTTCCCCATAAGACGGTCGGATGACGACGCCTGCTCGACTGTGCGTTCAGCCCGGCGAGGACGACCACAGGGAATTCGAGCCCCTTCGCCGCATGAACCGTCATGATGCGCACCGCGTCGTCGTCGGTCTCCGGCAGCACCACGTCAGGCACGCGGGCGCCTCCTGAACGCTGGGTGTCGGCCCATGCCAGAAAGGACCGGAGGTCGCCGCCGATGC
>JAJYAB010000038.1:0-6559 GCA_021779775.1 Actinomycetes bacterium | reverse complement strand
GAAAGAGCGGGCCTGGTCGGCCACGAAGCGGAGCCGGCGCCACACCTCGCGCGGCCGCGTGCCGTCGAGGGCCAGAGCCATCGCCCGCCGGTCTTCGATGACCCGCTCCACCAGCTCACTCGGCTCGCACCACCAACGGCAGCGGTGCAGCCCGTCCAGCGCCCGCTGGCCTGCCGACACCGGGTGGTCGTGCGGCAGGGATTCCGGGGGGACCTGCCGGTAGTCCCATCGTCCTCCGGCCTGGGCGAACCTCAGCAGGTCGTCGTCGCCGCATGCGAACAGCGGGGAGCGCAACGCGGCGACCACGGCAACCTCGTCAGCCGGATCGTCCACTGCCCGGAGGACGGCCAGCAGGTCGTGCACCTCTGCTGCGGCATATACCAGTGCGCTGCTCTCGAGACGGTATGGCACGCCGGCATCGTCGAGCCCGCCGACCAGTGCCGCGAGCGAACGACGGGTCGGCACCAGCACCGCGATGTCAGCCAGGCAGGCAGCGGTCCCCCCGTCGCCGACCGGCCAGCCTTCACCGACGATGCACCGGATCGCCGAGGCGATCTCGGACGCCTCGGCTCGACGGATGGTGTCGATCGGTGGCGGGCCGGCGATCGGACCGCCCAGCACGGCCACGGGGGGGGGCAGTACCCGTGGTGGCGACCCCGGACCGCTGGCCGCAGCAGGCCGGACGGCCTGCAACGGCTGGTATGCCGGCTGGGCTTCGGGGATGCCGCCCCCGATGAGGTAACCGAACACGGCGTTGACCCACTCCACGATGCCCGGAACCGAACGGAAGTTGGCCGACAGGACCTGGGGCTCGAGCGCCAGACGGTCCCGGATACCGAGGAACAGCGCCATGTCTGCCCGGCGGAAGCGATAGATCGACTGCTTGGGATCGCCGACGAAGCAGAGCCGCCCCGGGTCGACCGCCAGCTCGGAGCACGACCGTTCTCCACCGTCTGTCGCGGCGATGCGGAACGCCAGCTCGGCCTGGATCGGATCGGTGTCCTGGAACTCGTCGATGAGGAGGAACCGGTATCGGCGGCGGATCGCCGCAACGGCCTCCGGATGCTGACGGACCAGGTCGCGGGCGTGGACCAGCAGGTCGTGGAATTCGAGACGGCCGTCGCTCCGGCGCTGCTCCACCCCCCGGACCGTCAGCTGGCACATCGCCCCGACGAGGTCGCCCAAGGCATCCGCCGCCACGTCCTCGACAAGCGCGTCCCTGGCCTGCTGCGCCTCGGCCAGCAGTTCCCGCACCGTGTCCACATGGCCGTGCCACGCCTGCTTCACCCCCAGCCTGGCCTGCAGCTTCGGATGGTCGACCAGTGCCTGCACCACGTCGATATCGCTGGCCGCGACCTGGAGGAGGTCCACCAGGTCGGCCACCGACGCCAGGTGGGCCAGCATGCGATCGCCATCGTCGGTGCACCGACCGGCAAGGTCGACCGCCTGGCGCAACGGACCGAGCACGCCCTTCGGATCGACCGGGACGAGGGACCGGCGGCGGCCATGCCACAGCCCATCGAGCAGATCCCAATTGCCGTCGAGCTCCTGTGCGATCGACCGGAGCCCGTCAATCCCGACTCCACACACCAGAGCGCGCTGGACCGACTGTCGGGATGCAGCGTCGGTCAGCAGCTCGTCGACGAACGACCGCCATCGGGCGTCGAAGGCTACCGACGAACCGACCTCATCGAGCACATCGACGGACGGCGGCAGTCCGGCGGCGAAGGCATGCTCGTGAAGGATCCGCCGCGCGAACCCGTGGAGGGTGGAGATCGCCGCACTGTCGAGCTCGGCTACGGCCTGGTGCGCCCGCTGGCGGCGCAGCGCTCCCTGGACCGGGTCGGGGGGGCCGTCATGTGGTTCGTCGGCGCCGAGCGGGTCCTGTCCGGCAGCCAACCGCTCGAGCGCATCGGTGATCCGGTCGCGCAGTTCGGAGGCGGCCGCCTCGGTGAAGGTGATGGCGGCCACCTCGCAGATCCTGGCCCGCCCCGAGGCGACGAGCTCCACGATGCGTCGGACCAGGGCAGTCGTCTTGCCCGTCCCGGCACCTGCCTCCACGAACAGGGTGTGGTCGAGGTCGTGGTGCATCACATGGCGGGCCCGGGCGTCGACGTCGCGGGACGAGGTCCGGGCCACCACGTCGCCGGGAACCTGCGGCAGGTCCTCGGCTGTCATGCGCCGCCCCCGCCCCCATCGGGGTCCCGCTCTACCAGGGCCCGGTAGGCGCTCAGCTCCCCGGCCTCACGGATCCGCTCCCAGGCGGACCACCGATCCGACGGGCAGACGCTCGTGAAGTCGCAGGTCGCGCAGTTGGCGTTGGTCCCGTTGACCGGTGGGCCCGGGTTGGCGGGGAAGCAGCCGGACTCGATCCCGTCTGCGATGACCCCGACCACCGATCGGAACCGGTCGAGGCAGGCGTCGTCAAGGTCGTACCCGTGCCGGACGAACTTCCCCGCCGAGCTGACGAACCAGTAGCGCGTCCGCACGGGCACGTCCCCGAACCGGGCGCGGGCGGCCAAGCCGTAGATCGGCAGCTGCAACAGCCGGCCCCCCGATACCGGGTCTTCGGCCAAGGAGCGGAAAGCAGCAGGCGAACCCGTCTTATAGTCGGTCACCACCACGCCTCCTGAACGGGTCCGGTCGACACGGTCACCTCGACCCCGGAACTCGACACGCCGTCCCCCGTCGAGCTCGACGATGACCTGGGCACCTTCCCCAGGTCCGAACGCCAGCTCTACCGCCTCAGGGGTGCTGCCCAGCTCCGCTCGGTCGGCGTCGTCCTCTGCCAGGAACCGGACGAGATCGCGCATGATCCGGCGCCGGTCCAGCTCCCACAGCGTGCTCCGGCCGGTGAGCCCACGTTGCTCGTAGCGCTCGAATATCCTGCCGGCGACGTCGTGCAGATGCCGGCGCCCGTCCTCACCCCACGACTGGCCCGGCTGGATGCGCTCCTGGGGCGACCGGACCGTCTGGCTGGCGACGAACGCTTCGAGCACCTCGTGGACCAGGCTGCCTCGGTCGAGCGGGCTGATCTGCCAGATCTCCTCCGGACGCTCACGCGCCGAGATGCGGAGCAGCCGCGCGAAGAGGTACTTCCGGGGGCACTGGGCATACGTCTGCAGCCCCGTCGGCGACTGGACCGCCCCGGAAGCTGGCGACCCGACCACCAGATGGCCGTCGTGCCGACCGATAGCCCCGTCGAAGCGAGTGAAGCGGCGTGATCGGCGCTCGGCGTGAGCACGGATGCCCTGAGCCAGGACCCGGTCGGCGTCGAGCAACGGATGGCCGCCGAGCCGACCATGGCGGTCGTGCCACCGCAGCAAGCTGCGCAGATCCCAGTCACCGCTCGACGCGGCCTCGCCCTCGGCCCGCACCACCGCCGTCAAGGACGGCACCGCCGCATACCCGGGCACGGGGGCCAGGTGCTCGAGGTCACCGCTGTACAACCGGGCTTCCCCGCCCCGCGGTCCGAGGGTACCGGCCAAACTCTGGACGGCGTCGAGGAACCAGCGGGCAGGCCGCTGTTGGCCCCCCCGGCGCTGGTCGCCCCGGGCGAACGACAGGTGCCGCTCACGCGCCGAGGCCAGCACTGCCAGGTAGTCGTGGCGAGCATCAGCAGGCAGGTCGCTGCCAGGGGGGATGCCTCCGCCGGCAGCTGACCGCTCGGCTAGAGGGAGCAGCGTGTCGTCCTGCGGCGCCGGAGGAAAGCGACCATCGGCCATACCGAGCACGAACACGGCCGCCAGCGGCATGCCCACCACTTCGTCCACCCGCCCCACGAACACACCTTGGCCGAAGCGCGTCGCCTGTGGCGCCGGTGCGTCCAGCGCATCCGCCACCACCGCTCGGAAGTCTCCCGGACCGGCGTGGGTGCCCAAGGCGTCGAGCGCTCCGATCTGCTCCAGCAGGCGCACCACCGCGTCATGGGCGTGCTGCTCGGCGGCGGGCCACCCTGCACGCCGGGCCATGCTGCCGAGAAGGCGGCGCACCAGGCGCAGCGACCAGGCTGACCACTCCGACCAGGTGCTGGGCGACTCCTCGCAGCGGGCGACCACATCGGCCATGAACGACGCGAGGGCCATCGACTGGTCGGCCTGCTGCTCGATCTGGGAAGCCATCCCCGCGCTGCACCGGGCCGCCTTGCGCCGGAGGGCTTTGGCGTGGCTGACCAGATGGGACTGCCAAGACTCCGCTCCCCCGATCACCCCTGCGTCGCACGACAACACATCCCATTCGACGGCGGGCGCGGGCTGGCCGTCATGGACGAGGGGAATGCTGGCGAGCCAGTGCGCCACCGCAGAACGCTGCCAGCCTCCGTCGGCAACGGTGATCAGCCCCAGCAACGCCCGACCTGTCACCGTGGCGCGCAGTGGCCGGGAGGTCGGTCCGTTGAAGGGCATGCCCGACCGGCGGAGGGCGTCGAAGATGGCTGGTGGGTAGGACGCGTCGCCCGGGTGCAAGATGGCCATCTGCTCGAGCGGCAGCCCAGCGGCCATCCGGTCGAAGACACGACGGGTCACCGCGTGCACCTCGGCGTCTGGCGACGGAAAGCTGGTGGCGCTGGTAGGCCGGGCGGGGAGCTGTACCGGCCACGCCGATGCATCCTCGTCGGACAATGCATGGTCGTCGGACAGGCAACCGACCAGTGCCCGAGCCCGATCGTCAGCCGACCGATCCCCCGTCGCACCGACCACCGCGGCGACGGGGACCCGCGAGGCCAATGCCCGCACGAATGCCAGTTGGTCGACGTCGAGGTGCTGCGGCAGGTAGAGCACGACGGGGTCCACAGATCGGGACGTGCTGCCGTGCAGTACAGCGGCGGCCGCCTGCAGCCGATCATGGTCGCCATACCAGCCAGCCATCGAGCGGCGTGCTCGGCGGACGACCTCGACGACGTCGGCTGCCCGAAGGCTCTGGCTCGCCAGACGGCCCAGTGCTGCGTCGGGGACCGACCGAAGCTGGCGGTAGACAGCGACGAGGTCTGCGACCATCGCCGGGTGATGGCGTAGCGGACCGACGACCGGTCCGTCCGATGCGGCGAGCGCGGCGCGCACTGCGGCGTGCACGATCGTGGTCGACTCCGGCTTCTGCCCACCGGCGACCAGGAGCGGGGCGGCGATCTGGTCGGCCAGGCGCTCCAGCGTGGCGAAGCGGACGTTCACGATACCTGCGCGAGAGTGGCCTGCCGCCCCGGCCTGGCCTGCCGCCAGCTGACGTCGGGTGGCAAGCCCGATCTGGGGGCGTGGCACGACAACGTTGACCGCAGCTAGCGGATCTTCCGCCTGCCAGGTGGCGGTGACCGACCTGAGCGCGGCGACGGCATCCGGTCCGTAGGGCACGACGTTCACGGTCAGCGACACGCCGGGCATGGTAGGCGGGGGGCGCCACGGTCAGAGGAGCCCGAGCTGTACCATCGTCGCCCGGAACGCATCGAACAGGGGCAGGTCGGCGAGCTCGCTGGCCCGGACCCACCGTGCCTCTGCCGTCTCCCATCCGAGCACGTCCGGGCAGACGAACCGGTCCGCTATGTCGAGGAGGTGGGTCCAATAGCTCCAGCCCCCGTGGTCGTCCTCGTGCACCTGCACCACGGTGTGCTCCCCCACGGCGACACCGATCTCCTCCGCGAACTCGCGCAGCGCGGCGTCGAGCGGCTGCTCACCCCGGTGCAACGCGCCCCCGGGGATGGCCCAGGTCCCGCCCTGATGGGTGTACATCGAGCGCCGGGCGACGAAGACGGCGACCTCGCCTCGGGCGTCGTGGTGGCGGAGCAGGACCCCCGCAGCGCCGAACCTGCCCCACCGGAGCGTGCCGTCGGCCAAGGTGACGAACCCGTCGCCGGAAGTGCCGTCCACGGTCCGCGACCCTACCGGCCCCGGTCGAGCCGTTCCGGCACGTTCCGGCACCAGAGCCGCCGGGCGCTCCGCCGCCTACGAAGCGCGTGGGCGACGACCTGGGCTCGGGGATGGAGGCACTTCGCTCAGGATCCCGCCGGAGCCCCCGCTTCCTCGATCACCGCCAGGATGTCGTCACCGTAGCGCTCGAGCCGAGTCGGTCCGATGCCGGGGCATCCGGCGAGATCGCGGATGCTGGCCGGTGCTCGGTGGGCAATCCCCCGGAGGTGCTCGTCGTTCAGGACGACGTAGGCAGGGACGGCGTCGCGTGCTGCGGTGGCTCGACGCCACCCGCGCAGCGCGTCGAGCAGCGCTTCGCCGACCGGGCCGCTGCCCGCCTGGGCTGTGGCAACGCCGGCAGTCTCGAGCCGGGTGCGCTTCCCCCGGGTGCCGGCGGTGTCGAGGCCACGCTCCCCCGCTGCCGGTCCGGGCCGACGGGGACGTGCTCCGTCCAGCTCGCCGAGGAATTCGGAAGGTGCGTTGGCGTCAGCCAGCACCACCGCCTGCACCCGCGCCCGGGTCAGCGCGACGTGGAGCACTCGCCGCTCCTCCTCGAGGTCGGAGGCCAAACGGTGCGGAAGCGTGCCCTGGGAGGCTCCGAAGATCACCACCCGGTCCCACTCGCGCCCCTTCATCCGGTGGATGGTCGACAAGACGACCCGGTG
>JAJYAB010000401.1 GCA_021779775.1 Actinomycetes bacterium | reverse complement strand
CCGTGCACGGAGGGCGGTTCGTCGAGCGCACCACGACCGCTGCTTCCTACCGCTTCTACCGCCTTGCCACGGACCCGCCCAAGCCGGGGCTGGTGCGGGTGAGCGACCCCGGCGGCGCGTCGATCGAGGTGGAGGTGTGGGAGCTCGACGACCGCGGGTTCGCCAGGCTCGTGTCCGCCACGCTGCCGCCGCTGGCCATCGGGTCGGTCCAGCTGGCAGACGGGCGGTGGCTCCCCGGCTTCGTCTGCCAGGCTGGTGGCACCGACCGCGCCGAGGACATCACCGCCCACGGCGGCTGGCGGGCGTACCTGCAGGCGGGCGCCTGAGGCGCCGGGCGCCAAGATTGCCCGGCGCCGCCCCGCCTGCAGGGGACCGGCGCTCGTGTGCGCGGATGCCGATCGCTGGCATGATGGCCCCATGGATGCGAACCAGATGGAGCGCCGGCGATGGAACGATTCGAGCTGGGCCGCGCTTTGGCCGAAGCGCGAGCGGTTGACGAATCTCGTCACCCCCGTGCTGCTCGAAGCGTTGGCCTTGCAGCCGGGCGAGCAGGTGGTCGATCTCGGCTGCGGGGGTGGCGTGGCGACGCTGAGGGCCGCAGAGCTGGTCGGTCGCGACGGGGCAGTGGTTGGCGCAGACATCTCTGCCCCACTCGCTGAGCTGGCATCTCGCCGCGCAGCCGAGGCCGGCGCCAAGAACGTCTCCTTCCAGGTCGTCGACGTGCAGACGGACCGTGTCGCGGGGGGACCGTTCGACGTGGCGATGAGCCAATTCGGTGTGATGTTCTTCGACGAGCCCGAGCGCGCGTTCACGAACATCCGATCTCAGCTCACCGCCGGGGGGCGGATCGGGTTCGCCTGCTGGCAGGCGCCAGACCAGAACCCGTGGTTCTTCGCCGGGTCGCTTGCGGGCCTCATACCCCCGCCCCCGCCTCCAGAACCGGGGAAGAGCCCCACAGGCCCTTTCTCCCTGTGCGACGCCGGGCGTACCCGGTCCATCCTCGAAGGGGCGGGGTTCGCCGGCGTGTCGTTCGATGCCCGGGAGATGTCTATGGAGGTCCCCGAGGACGCTGTCGTCGACGATGCCCAGCTGACGTTCATGGGCGTACCTGCGGAGCAGATGGGGGAGGTTCGTCTTGCCGTGGACCGTCACATGGCCCAGTTCCGCCTGCCATCCGGTCTGAGCCGGTTCCCCATCGCGTTCCAGATCGTGACCGCCCGTAACCGTGGCGTGTAGGTAACCGTGGCGTGTAGGTAACCGTGGCGTGTAGGTAGGGACGGCGGCTGGCGCAGCGGCATGATCCTCGCCGAAGATAGGTGTGTGGACGCATCGGCTTGGGACGCCCGTTACCGCAGCAGCGACGATCTGGTCTGGGGCGCCGAGCCGAACAGGTTCGTGGCAGCCGAGCTGGCCGGGCTCGCACCGGGCCGGGCGTTGGACGTGGCCTGCGGCGAGGGACGGAATGCCTTGTGGTTGGCATCCGAGGGTTGGCAGGTCACCGGGGTGGACTTCTCGCAGGTGGCGCTCGATCGCGCCGGGCAGCTGGCCGGGGAGGCCGGGGTCGGCGACCGGGTGACGTTCGTGTGTGCCGACGTGGTCGACGGGACGGTCCCGGGGGGACCGTTCGACGTGGTGCTGGTGGCCTACCTGCAGGTCCCCCCCGACGACCGGCGCCGTGTGCTGCGCCACGTCTGCGGGTGCCTTGCCGGCGGTGGGATCCTCCTCGTGGTCGGCCATGACCGCACGAACCTGGCCGAAGGGGTCGGGGGACCGCAGGATCCGGCAGTGCTGTTCTCCCCGCAGGACGTGGTCGCCGATGTGCAGGACCT
Source organism: Actinomycetes bacterium (assembly GCA_021779775.1). Classification (GTDB taxonomy): domain Bacteria; phylum Actinomycetota; class Acidimicrobiia; order Acidimicrobiales; family UBA8190; genus JAJYAB01. Next base: position 674 of record JAJYAB010000401.1, on the reverse strand, counting down.
GCCGGGCCTTCGGGTGGAGCGGGCGGAGCGGGTCCACCGCCCGGTTCCTTCGGCCGGAGCAGGGCGGTCGGCAATCGACGCGCTGGTGCGCATCAGGCGGCTGGCGACGGCTGGCGGCGCTCCGGGCGGTGACGTCGCCGGCTGAGACCTGGGTGCCCCGGGGCTCGTGGTAGGTCCAGCAGCTCGGGCGCCGAGCCCGGTCCTTCACGGCCGGACGTGGATCTCGACGCTCATCGCCCAAGTGTGGTCGGTGGTTGCGAGCTGCTGGCGTCAGGTGGGGTAGGGCTACCGCTGTAACAGGCAGGTGCCCGGGTGTGGTCCTCGGGGCGGCGATGATGGAGGGATGACCCGACGGGACGTCCCCGGCGACACGCCGAGCGAGCGGCTGCGCATCCCCCAGCCGCTGCTGAAGCGCCGGCTGCCCTCGGGGCGCGGCGCGATGGAGCAGCCGAACGCCACCAGCGACGGGGCTGTGGCGCTCAGCCCCCGGTTCTGGTTGGCGCTCGTCGTCACCGGGGTGGCCACCGGCCTGTTCGGCGCCCTGCTCATGGTGGTGCTGTTCAGGCTGGAGCACCTGGCGTTCGGCTACGGGTCGGGTGACTTCCAGAGCCGGGTGGAGCGGGCGACGGCCGCCCGCCGGGTCGTGTCGCTGGTCGCCGCCGGAGCCGTCGGTG
>JAJYAB010000400.1 GCA_021779775.1 Actinomycetes bacterium | reverse complement strand
TCGGCCGGCCCATCGGCATGTTCCAGGCCGTCAAGCACCACTGCGCCAACATGGCTGTGTCCACCGAGCTGGCGACCTCGGCGGTGTGGGACGCGGCCCGTGCCGCCACCACTGGTGGCGACCAGTTGAGCTACGCGGCGGCGGTGGCTGCGAGCCTCGCCGCTCCGGCCGCCGACCTGTGCGCCAACTTGAACACCCAGGTGCATGGCGGCATCTCGATCACGTGGGAGCACGACGCCCACCTGTTCATGCGCCGGGCGACGACGCTGCTGTCGCTCCTGACCCCCCGTGAGGCAGCCGCGGATGTCGTCGACCTCACCCGAGCCGGCGTGGTCAGGGCCAAGGCCATCGAGCTGCCACCGGAGGCCGCTGCGGTCCGCGACGAGGTCAGGGCGTTCGCCGAGAGCATCAGGGGCCTGGCCGCTTCGGAGCAACGGGCCAAGCTGATCGAGACCGGCTACGTCATGCCGCACTGGCCCAAGCCTCACGGGCGAGGTGCCGGCGCCGTCGAACAGCTGGTCGTCGAGCAGGAGTTCGATGCAGCGGGGATCCGGCGCCCGAATTACGGCATCACCGGGTGGAACATCCTGACGCTTATCCAGTATGCCACCGCCGACCAGGTGGCGCGGTGGGTCAAGCCGGCACTGAACCAGGATGTCATCTGGTGCCAGCTCTTCAGCGAGCCCGACGCGGGCTCCGATGCCGCCGGCATTAAGACCAAGGCCACACGCGTCGAAGGCGGTTGGCTCGTCAACGGCCAGAAGGTCTGGACGAGCGGGGCGCACGTCGCCGGGATGGGGTTCGCCACCGTCCGGACCAACCCCGATGTGCCGAAGCACGCCGGCATCACCACGATGGTGATCGACATGCACGCCGAGGGCGTCGAGGTCCGGCCGCTGAAGATGACGATGGGCGCATCGGAGTTCAACGAGGTCTTCTTCAGCGACGTCTTCGTGCCCGACGACGACGTGGTTGGCCCAGTGGACGGCGGCTGGACGGTGGCGCGGGCCGCGCTCGGCAACGAGAGCGTGAGCATCGGTGGTGGCCAGGGTGGCATGTCGATACCAGGCTCGGCCCTTGTCCCGCCCTTCGACGCCAACCCCGATCGGCTTACGGGCGGCGCCCCCCGCATCGGGCGCTATATCGCCCAGTACCAAGCCATGGGGTTGCTTAACCTGCGCAGTGCCAACCGGGCCGTCGCTGGGGGTGAGCCGGGTCCCGAGGGCGCGATCACCAAGCTCGTCCTCTCCGAGCTCGGTCACGAGGCCGCCGCTATCCTCACCGAGCTCAACGGTCCCGACGCCGCTTTCATCGACGGCGCCGCCACCATGAGCAACATGCTCGTTCTCATCCACCGCGCCATGTCCATCGCCGGCGGCACCTCGGAGATCAAGCGAAGTCAGATCGGCGAGCGCATCCTCGGGCTTCCGCGCGACCCGCTCATTAAGTAGCTCTCTCCACGGGAGCAGCAGCGGCCGGCGACTGTTCGGTCCCTGGTAGGAAGCGGGTCTTCATGCCGCATACAGGAGTTCTCTCCAACTGCGGTGCCCCTGGTGCGGGTGCCGGGTGCGGGTGCCGGGTGTGGGTGCCGGGTGCGGTGAGATCGCCGCTGATGGGCAACCAGGTCGGGTTGTCAGTGGTAGCCGGACGACGAGGGCGACGGCATCTGGATCGTCATCCGTTGGTTCTCGATGCCGAGGGGGGTGCATCGAGGAGCACGCACGACCCTTCGAAGTCGGGCGGGGCGGCCGTGCCGTCTTCGCTGAAGCAGGCTGGTGGCGGTTGGCTGGGCACGCCCGATTTATCGCCGCTTTCCAGCGAGGCCGCGGCCACGACCTGGATGTAGGAGGACTTGTACGGGACGGCGATGCTGTCGTTGACCGTCCCGTCCCGTCCCGGGCCCACGATGTCGTCTCTGAGGACGTTCCAGCCCCGGGCGTCCTTGGCCCAGATCGTGACCTTCAGGTGCTCCCAGCGAGGTACGGCCGCGCTCTGCGATGTCACGTCGAGCACCTGCGAGGTGCCGCTCGTATTGATCGTGGCGGATATGCCGGGGCGGGTCGGACCCGCGCTCTGACCCTGCGACAGGCCCCAGGATCCCAGCACGAGGGCCGCGCCGGCGCAGCCGATACCGACATACACCGCTATCCGCTCGACCCAGAGGTTCACGTCGGACTTCTGGGCGTTCACCACGAACGCGAACGTGCCGAGGAACAGGGCGGCACCGGTGAAGATCAGGAAGAGGAACGACTGGATGAAGAGGTCCCGGAACATCCGCTGGTAGTCGCCCGAGCCGAAACCGAAAGCCGTGAATAACCCGGTGACGACCGTCGTGATCCCTGCCAGGACAGTGGCGGCCCTGTCCAGCTTGGCCACTTCACTGGAGCGGGCCATCCCCTGGAGCTGCGCCAGGTGGTGCCGGGCATCCTGGCAGGCGTTGTCCCAGTCGACCGTGTTGGTGTCGCAGTGCTTCGCGGTCGTGACCGCGCGCAGCAGCGACTGGTGGAT
>JAJYAB010000399.1 GCA_021779775.1 Actinomycetes bacterium | reverse complement strand
GGAGCGGATCCAACGCACGACCGAGCCGAGCGAGAGGTTGTGGGGAAGCTGCAGCGTGGACTGGATGAGGGCCTGGCCGGCGGGGTCGTCGCTTTCGGCGCTGGCGTGGTTGAGATCGATCGCCCCGGGTGCGACCCAAAGGGACTTCCTAAGGATCGTGTAGCCGCCGCGCAGATGCCACGCGTCGGTCGGCTGAAACTCCACGGTGAGCTCGGCTCCGTAGGACCGGCCGGAGAGATCGTTTCCGAAGGTGATGGGCAGGCCGGGCGGCTGCGGGGATGGACGCGCGGTCCGGAGGTCCGAATACTGGTTCAAGTAGGTTGAGAGTGACAGCGTCAACCGGTCGGTGGCGTGCATTCTCCAGCCCAGTTCCCAGGCGACGAGGGTTTCGGATTCGAAGTCGGGGTTGCCCTGGATCAAGGCCCTGCCGGGTGCGGCGTAGAGGGCGAAATCCTCGTCGATGCGCGAGGGCGTGCGCACGGCGCGGGACACTGAGGCCCAGACGGTTTGCCTGTCCGAGGGGAGCCAGGCCAGCCGGAGGTCGGGCTGGATATTCAGGCCCTCATAATCGTCGTGCTCGAGCTTGGCTCCGACGGTCGCCCGCAGGTGATTGCCCGCGAAGGGCATTTCATCCTCGGCGAACAGATTGGTGACGTGAAGGCGCCGGTGGGCGGGGAGGAAGGCGATGGCCGGAGCGTTGTCGACGCGGTCGTCCATGAGCCGCGCGCCGAAGCCCCAGGTGGCGTGGTTGCCCGAGTCGAAACGGAGGTCGTCCTGCCAGTCGACGTCGTAGGTGTCGAGGCCCTCGCGGAAGCCGCCCCCGAAGTCACGCCAGGTGCGGTCGAAGTAGGCCTGGAGCTGGAGCGTGGACGAGCCGTCGGTGCGGTGGGTCCAGCGTCCGAGCACGTTGGCGCCCGAGGCGCGGGCGTGGTTGGTGCCCGTGGGGTTGGGGTCGGCGCCGTAGAAGTCGCCCTGGAGGGTGACGTGGTCGGCGTCCGTGCGTTCCCAGTCCATCCGGTATCCGCCCTGCGTGTACGCCCAGGCGTCGCCGGCGTCGGCGCCGTTGAGCAGGGTGGTGGCCGCGCGGGAGAGGCTGTGGACGTAAACGCGGTAGAAGAGCCCCGGAGCCAGCCGGCCCCCGTAACGCATGCCCGCGAAGGCGGTCGGATCCCCGCCGCCCCCGCCCTCGACATAGAGCCCCTGCGTCTGGCGGGCGTCCTTGGTGATGACGTCGATCACGCCGTTCACCGCATTGGCGCCCCATTGGGCGCCGCCCGGGCCGTCGACGACCTCGATGCGGTCGATGTCCTCGAGGAAGGTGTTCTGAACGTCCCAGAAGACGCCCGCGTAGAGGGGCGTGTAGACGGTGCGTCCGTCGATCATCACCAGCAGCTTGTCGGCCAGCACGTTGTCGAAGCCCCGGGCGGAGATCGCCCACTGGCTTGAGTTCGCCCGCGCGACCTCCAGCCCGGGGGCTAGGCTCAATACATCGGGTAGCGATACAAAGCCTGACGAACGGATGTCGTCCCCGGAAATGACCTGGATGGCCGACGCGGCGTGGAACAGGTCCTCGGGGTGGCGGGAGGCGGTGGTGACCTGCACCTCCATGAGCTGCTCAAGGTTCATCTGCTTGAGTTCGGAGAGGGGCAGGTCTTCCGCCCTGGCGGACGCGAACGAGAGAAACGCGGCTGCGGCGAAAGGGACGACTGAGAGGCGATGCGCGCGGAGGGTCGAAACGATGAACGCAGGGCATCGCAGGCACCCTCGCGTGCGTGCGACTCCGGATGGGTCCGGGGGCGGATTTGTACCGGGTGTGGAGGCGGTCATCGGCCGGGTGAGAGGCTGGGTACCGGGCGTGGTTTCCCTGGCGGCGAACAGAGACGATGGAACGACGCGGGCCCGCCGGCGGGCGGCGGGTCGTCGGATCGCTGCCGTCCCGGCCCGGGGTGCTGGTGTCTCGGGCCTGGGGGCTGCGTTAAAGTGCTGACCTAGAACTTTAGCCGGATTGGGGAGGAATCAAACCGCACGGCCAAAAATCCGGCGTGTGCACCAAGCTGTTGGAAGCAAGCGACCTGGCCGGCTTTGAAGCCTCGGCCATCTGGCAAAAATATGTCAAATGCCCGCGTCCATTGTCGACGCGGAGTGGATACGGGCGCCGGTTCAGGTGCCGGGCACGGGATGCGGCGCCTGGAAGAATCCGTCGACGACGGCGTTGAACTGGTCGGGGACCTCCTGGAGGGCGGCGTGCCCGGCGCCCGGGAAGATGTGAAGCACCGAGTGGGGAAGGCCGGCGGCGATCGCGCGGGTGTGGGCGGCGGGGATGGCGTCGTGTTCTCCGGCCATGACCAGTGTCGGGGCGGTGATGGTCTTCAGCTGGGCCATGGTGATGTGGGGATGATTGATCATCAGCTGGAGGTACTGGCAGACGCGGTCCCAGCGCTGGGAGTGGTCGCCGGCGGCGAGCCTGGCCTCGGCCTTGCGCAGGTCGGCCTTCATCGAGGGAACATCG
>JAJYAB010000398.1 GCA_021779775.1 Actinomycetes bacterium | reverse complement strand
CCGTATCGGCCCACTAGACTTGGCTCATGACCGTCGGCCCCGGGGACGGTGAAAGTCATGGCGGTCTGTCAGACTCGTCGGCCTGCTCGGGCCGGGCGGCCTCGCCGCGTGAATGAGCGACACCAAGGAGGGACTTGGGGTGGAAGTGGTGACGTGGGCGGCCGACAAGTGGGCCAACCGTCAGAGACTGGTCATCCGCGCCGACAAAGAACGCAAGTTCCTGGTCGGCGTCGCCGGGGGCCCGTGGTTCTACTCGTGCTCTGGCGCGATCAAGGTCTACAACGCCGGGCCTGACCGGGTGACCGTCAATGAGGGGTGGTTCGAGGCGAAGGACGGGACCCGAGTCATGGCTTACGTGCCGCGCGCTGCCAGCCTCACGCCTGGGGACCCCGAACTGTGGCTGACTGCGCCCCGGGACGCGTTGGCGGCCACGCACGAGGAGCATGGCGGCATCGTGAAGATGTGCGTACTTCTCGCAGGCGCGGACAAGCCAGCCGAGGAGAAGGTCCCCGATGGCTGGATCGACGAGGTGCGCGCGCTGAAAGACAGAGACTGAAGCCGGAGGTGCGGCGGAGAGTCATCAGCTGGCGCATGCAAGTCGGCGTTGGTGCCGCCCGGATACGATCCGAACGTTCACTCGTAAAGGCTCGGCGCTAGCCCATTCGCCCTGACCAGATCAGACGCGTGCAGGCCACTTCCCGGACCGGATGACCGCTCGGTCACCCGAACCGCCTGCACCAGGCTGTGGGCTGCGCGGAGACCGGCACGGCGACCTCTCGGGTGGCACGCCCGATCGCGAGGCCGTGCCCGGCCAGCCATCCAGCGGGTACCTCGGCAACCTGTGTGTGACGTGATCTACGTCTGGTCGTGAGGGCCACCGAGGAACAGGTTGGGCTGTTCTGCGGGTGGTGACGGAAGCAGTGGGGCGTCGGTGGCGAGGCGAAGCCGACGCGGGCGAGGTGCGTCGGCAAGGGTCGGTGAGGCGATCACGGGATGGCCTGTTGACACAGGACGCGTCGCGTGCTCTACTGCGCGACAACTTCGGGCAAACGCCCATAACTATCCCCAAACTCGGGCGAAGCATCGCGGGGCGAGCGTGGCGCGGATGGGCACGGGTCAGCAGCGAAAACGGACCGCGACGTTGCCGGAGGAGCGTCGACGGGTCATCCTCGACCAGATAGACCGCAAGCCGATCGTGCGGGACGAAGACCTCGCTGCGCGGCTGGGCGCCTCCATCGAGACCGTCCGACGGGATCTGCTCGCTCTGGAGCAGCAGGGTCTGACGCGGCGCGTCTACGGCGGGGTCACCCGGCCACGAGCGCACCCGGTCGAGCCGCCGTTTGAGCAGCGGCGCCTGACCCGCGCCCCCCAGAAACGGGCAATGGCCCAGTTGGCGATTTCGCTCGTGACCCCAGGCACCACCCTGATCCTCGACATCGGCACCTCCGTCGCCGAGATCGCCCGGCAGTTGCCGGCGACATACCGGGGCCGCATCCTCACGAACTCTCTGCTCGTGGCATTCGAGCTTGCTGGTCGCGAGGGGATCGAGTTGCTCGTCAGCGGCGGCCGCGTACGGGGCGGCGACCTCGCCTGTTTTGGCCCACACGCCGAGGCGCTCTTCAGCGGCTTCTACGGCGGGATCGCGTTTCTCGGGTCGGGGGCGCTGCACCCAGTCATCGGCTTGACGGACCACTACATCGACGAGATCCCCTCGCGGCGACTCATCCTCGAGCACGGCGACGAGGTCTACGTGATGGCCGATTCCTCGAAGCTCGGGCAGATCGCACCGGCCAAGGTGTGCGACCTCGCCGCACTGACCGCCGTCATCACCGACGACGGGGTGGATGGCGAGCTCGAGCAGGCATTCGGCGACGCGGGCGTCCGTCTCCTGATCGCCCCGACCCTCCCGAGCGACGACGCCGCCGTGGAGGGTGTGCGGATGGCGTGATGTCACGTCTGGCAATCCACCCGGGCTGCCAGTGACCGTCTCCTGCAGGCTCTGTCCCCAGCGCAAGGAGCACACATGCCACCGCAACTGGATGATGCCGACTCGGAGCAGCGGCTCCACGACTTCGGCTATCAACAGGAATTTCGTCGGACCTTCGCCCGCTTCGCTTCGTTCGCCATCGGCTTCAGTTTCATCTCCATTACCACCGGCATCTTCACCACCTACGGGTCGGTGCTGAACAGCTCCGGACCGATTGGTATCTGGACATGGCCGCTCGTCATCGTCGGCCAACTCGCGGTGGCCCTGGTCTTCGGGGCCCTCGCCTCCCGCATGCCGCTGGCCGGGTATTCCTACCAGTGGATGAGCCGGCTGGCCAACCCCCACATTGGCTGGGTGCTGGGCTGGATCGCCTTCACGTTCCTCATCGTCGACGTCGTTGCGGTGGATTACGCGGTGGCCTCCACCGTGGTCCCGGCCCTCTTCGGGTACACCGGCACCAACACCAACGCCTGGGTAGTCACCGCGGTCGTGGTGGCCGTGCAGGCGCTCCTCATCATGTTCTCG
>JAJYAB010000397.1 GCA_021779775.1 Actinomycetes bacterium | reverse complement strand
CGTCGGGTGGATCACCCGCCGACTCGATCGTGCCGGTGTGATAATCCGCGCCCAAGTCGCGGACGAGATCCGGCTTCACCCCGGACGCCACCTGGTCGATAACGGTGACCTGCATGCCCTTCTGCACGCCGATCAACGCAGCGAGCAGGCCGATCGGCCCGGCACCGGTGACGACAGCCCGTACCGGAGCCCAATGGGCCCGGCCACCGATACGGTCGACCTGCTCCCATGCCTTGGCCACGACACTGGCCGGCTCCAGCAGGACACCGAGCGTTCCGAGCGACGGGTCGACCTTCACCACGAACTCGGGAGTGATCCGGTACCGCTCGGAGCAGTACCCATCGTGCTCCTTGATCCCCCGCTCGGTGTACTGGCCGTTGCGGCAGAAGTCCCACTCGCCGACCGCGCAGCTCCCGCAGGGCACCGGGTCCGGGCGGCGGACGATCCCCACCACCAGGTCACCGGCGACCAGGTCACCGCCGGCCGGCGCCTGGAGCACCCGCCCGAGCGACTCGTGGCCGAGCACCAGCCGGTCGCGCCCAGGAGGCGGCCACCCGTAGGCGCCGGAGAGGATCTCGACGTCGGTGCCGCACACGCCGACGGCCAGGGTCTCCACGAGCACCGGCCCATCGGCCTCGGGCGGCTCGTCGACGTCGTCAAGCCGGGCCGAGCCGGCGTGCAGCGGTTGGACGGTCAGGGCCTTCATCTCTGCGTCCTCCTGGGGTCGGGCGGCGGCGAGACGTTGCCGGGGACCCTCTCGGCCACCGGGACGGGCGGCACCCGGTCGACCGGCGTCCGCGGCCCACGGGGCCCCCGGGTCATGCTGAACAGCCGGCCGGTCATGCGACCCGAGCGGTGCTTCGAGTGGACCACTGCCTGGCGGACGAGCGCCAGCGTGCCGTCCGGGGCCGGTTCCAGCAGCGCCTGGCCCGACAGGTTGTAGGCGGCGTTCACCAGTGACACATGGGAGAAGGCCTGCGGAAAATTCCCCACCTGCCGTCCAGCCTCCGCATCGTACTCCTCGGCCAGCAGACCGAGGTCGTTGCGGAGACCGAGCAGCCGCCGGAGCATCCCCTCGGCGTCGCCGCTGCGACCGATCAGGAAGAGGCAGTCTGCCATCCAGAACGAGCATGCCAAGAAGGCACCCTCGTGACCCGACAACCCGTCGACGTCGTGCGCATCCGTCGCCCGGTAGCGCAGCACGAAGCCATCTTCCGTGAGATCACGCTCGATCGCCTCGATGGTCGAGCGGACCCGGTGGTCGGTAGCGGGAAGGAAACCGACCAAGGGCATCATGAGCAGGCTGGCGTCGAGCCCATCCGATCCGTAGTACTGGGTGAAGGCTCCGACCTCGCTGTTGTAGCCCTTGGCACACACCTCGGCGTGGATGTCGTCGCGCACCGCCCGCCACCGGTCGACAGGACCGTCCAACCCGCAATCCTCCACCGACCGGATCGCCCGGTCGACAGCCACCCACGCCATGACCTTCGAGTGGGTGAAGTGGCGGCGAGGACCGCGCACCTCCCAGATGCCGTCGTCGGGGTCGCGCCAGCGCTGTTCGACGAAGTCGAGCATCGCCAGCTGCAGGTCCCACGCCGGGCCGGTCAGCGCGTCGCCGGCCCTGGCTGCCTTGTGCAATGCCGACATGACCTCGCCGTACACGTCGAGCTGGAACTGTCCGGCAGCAGCGTTGCCGATGCGGACGGGAGCCGACCCCTCGTAGCCCGACAGCCAGGGCACCTCCCATTCCTCGAGCCGGCGCTCGCCGGCCGGCCCGTACATGATCTGCAGGTCGGCCGGGTCGCCGGCAGCGGCTCGCAACAGCCAGTCGCGCCAGCCCATGGCTTCCTCGTGGTAGCCGCCGCGCATCAGCGACTCCAGCGTGAGCGTGGCGTCGCGCAGCCAGCAGTACCGGTAGTCCCAGTTCCGCCCGCCGCCCAGGGACTCGGGCAACGACGTAGTGGCAGCGGCCACGATGCCACCGGTCGGCTGGTACGTCAGCGCCTTCAGCGTGACGAGGGAGCGAACGACAGCGTCGCGCCACTCACCTTCGAAGGTGCACTGGGCAGCCCACTCGGACCACCACATCTCCGTCTCGTGGAGGGCGAACCGGGCGTCGGTCGGCCGCGGCGGGTCCTCGTGCGACGCGAACCAGGTGAGGACGAACGGGACGTCCTGGCCTTCGACGACGGTGAACTCGGACACGGTCGTCATGTTCTCGCCCCTCGCGCGGGCGGTGGTCCACAGCGACACCCCGTCGGGCCCGGCCAGCGCGGTGAGCAGCCCGTCGATGCGGCGGACCCACGGGACGACGTTGCCGTACCCGAAGCGGATGGCCAGATCCATCCGCATGTCCACTCGGCCGCTCACCCCGCGGACGATCCGCACCACCTCGGGATGCGACTCCCGGATGGGCATGCAGTCGAGGATCTCGACGGTGCCCGTCGGGGTCTCCCAGGTGCTCTCGAGCACCAGCGTGTCGCCGCGGTAGCGACGCCTGGTCGCCGGGCCGC
>JAJYAB010000396.1 GCA_021779775.1 Actinomycetes bacterium | reverse complement strand
GCTGATCGACCGGCTGCACGCCAGTTTTGACACCGGTGACTTCGTCACCGCGGTCAAGCTCGTCGATGCCATCACGCTGGCCGCCGAGGAGATGGGCCACCATCCCGACCTCGACCTGGCCTACGGGCGGCTCGACGTCAGGCTGAGCAGTCACGACGTCGGTGGGGTGACCTTGCGCGACGTGGCGCTGGCCCGGACCATCAGTGAGCTGGCCCTGGCCGCCGGGGCCACGCCGCACCCGGAGCGCACCAGCGTGCTCGAGCTCGGCCTCGATTCGGCCGACGCGGAACAAGTCAGGCCGTTCTGGGCGGCCCTGCTCGGCTACGACACGGTCGTGGCCTGGGGGGAGATCCAGATCCGCGACGCCACCGGGCGTCGGCCGACGATCTGGTTCCAGCCCACCGAAGCCCACGACGTTCCGCGGCAACGCTGGCACCTCGACCTGCGCATCCCGCCCGAAGTGGTCCAGGACCGCATCGCCGCCGCGATCCAGGCCGGCGGCGAACTCATCGACGCCACCGCCGCGCCCGCATTCTGGGTGCTCGCCGACCCGCAGGGCAACCGCGCGCGCCTGACAACCTGGCAAGGCCACGAGTCGCACGGGGCCTGAGGAGCCCGTCTCGACAGACCAGCCTGCCGTGGTGGCTGTGCGGACGTTCACTGCGGGACTGGCGTACCGCATTTCTTGGCCCACGTCGAAGATCCGGAGTTGGCGCCGTTCGGGTGGAGCTCCGGTTGATCCTCGCGCGTCTGACCGGCGGGGCCATTCAGTGGTGCGCGTCAAGGACTGTGACATTCATGGGCATCCGGTTGCGGCGGCGAAGGCGTCCGGTCAGCACACTGCGTAGACCCCGTCCCACCAAGGTCGCTTTGGTGAGGTCGCGGAACTCGGCGGCGTCGGAGGTGACGAGGCGCAGCAGGGGTTGTGCGGCGACTTCCGGGGTCTGACCCCACAGGCCGACGACCACCTGCAGCCCGCCGAGGCGCTGCTCGTACCCCGCCTGTGACGTGACGCTCCCCAACATGTCGGTGATCACCAGGCCAGGGTTCATGCCGTGCACCCGGACGCCGCTGCCCTTGGTCTCGGCACGCAGCGTTTCGGTGAACTGCCGGACCCAGCGCTTGCTCGATGCGTAGGCGTTCTGCAGCGCCACCGGCCCCTGGTCACCCTGGCCGTAGACGTTCACGAGGTCACCGTGGCCCTGGCCGAGGAACACCGGCAGCGCGACCCGCGACCCGTGGAACGTGCCGAGGATGTTCGTGCGCACGACCCTCGCGAAATCCTCGACCGGCGTGGACGCCGTGGGTCCGTAGACGCCGGAGGCGCCGGCGTTGTTGACCCAGATGTCGAGGGTGCCGTGCGCGAGTGCCTCATCACGCAGCGCTTCGACATCCGCGAGCTCGGCCATGTCGCAGCGGCGTCCGGACGCCTCCATGCCCTCGGTGCGCAACCGATCGACGGCGGCCGCGAGATCGGCGTCCGACCTGGACGCCAGCACCACCGACGCGCCGTGACCACCCAGCACACGGGCCATCGCGAAGCCAAGCCCGCGCGATGAACCGGTGACGACCGCCACGCGCCCTGCAAGCATGTCCCGCGGTGCATCCATGAGTCACTTGTACCCTCGCTGGGACCGACCAGCAAGCCCCGGCCGGCCTGCGGCATCGGCCGGACCCGCCCAAGCCCGAGGGGACGTCCTGAGTCGCCGCGGACCGCGGTGCGCAAACGGAGCGTCCTGGTGACCATGGGAGCCGATGAGCTCTGTGCCGGACCTCTTCTGGGCTACTTCGGGGAGCGACGACGCGCGGAGCGAGCGCCACCGGCTCCTCCACCTCCGAGCACCATCGACGCCCCTATGAGAAAGCCGAAGTTGTACCAGGCTCCGTCATTGTGGACCTCGTAGATGCTCACCCCGTGATTGAACAGGGACACGATGAACGTGATCGGGCAGATGAGTCCTTGCCAGAGTCCCAACCAGAATCCTGCGGCCTCAGGGCCATTCGTGGCCGCGACGTTGGGGCCGGGGACGCACGCTGTGAGCACGACCGACGCCAGTGCCAGGAGTACGAATGAAGCACCACGTGCTTTCATGCAGTCCAGCATGGCACTCGCATGGGTCGCCCGAGACAACCACAAAGGATCACCAAGGTCTCGGTGGCCCGATGCCAACGATGTGTTCGTGGAGCACACGGTCTTCCGCACATGTCGCAGGAGCGAACTGGCAGCCGCCGTCAGGAGAGTCGTAGCTGCTGGCTGCCACGTCGTCGACGAGGACGAATGATGGGCGCGGGAGGCCGGACTCGGCTTGCGCGCGACAACTTCCGGGATCTGGCGGAAGGCCGCAGCATCTTCAGCGGGAGTTCCAGAGGTTGAAGAGGACGATTCCGGTGCCGGTACGCGCGGCACCGGCAGACGGGCTCCGAAAGCCGGTGGACGCGCTGAGAACCGCCGCTGCGAGGTGTCTGAACGGCCGACCCCAGCAGCCCGGCCCCGGTCTGCTCCCGTACCAGGACCGAA